>CAXTUV010000516.1:0-2494 GCA_964247445.1 uncultured Acidobacteriaceae bacterium
CCGGTGATCCTGGAAGGCGATGTGCTGATGGGCGGCAACAGCGGCGTGTACGAGGGAACAGTCGTACGTGCCGGTGCGGTGCTGGCGGCGGGAACGATTTTGACGCGAGGCACGCCGGTGTATGACGTGGTGCACGACACGGTGATACGGGCGACGGCGGAGCAGCCCCTGGTGATTCCGGCGGGGGCGGTAGTGGTGCCGGGGTCAAGGGCTATCAGCAAAGGGAGCATGCCGGGGCTGAGTGTGTATACGCCGGTGATCGTGAAGTACAGGGATGAGAAGACGGAGTTGTCGACGGTGCTGGAAGATCTGTTGCGATAGGTTTGTGGCGTTCGGGTTGGGCGCACAGAGAGGGGATGGCCTAAGCCATCCCCCTGCTCTGTTTACGCCAGCTGCTACTTACGCTTCGCTGGACTACGGCGTGTCGGTGGTTTTGCGGCCTTCCTGGGCGGAGGCTCCAGGCCTGTCGGGCGTGCTGCCCTGAAAACGGGAGTGCAGGCCATCGTTGGGTTGGAGGGGCGAGATACCTGCCTTGCTCATGAGCTGGGCGGCAATCTCGTAAATTTCTTCAGGCGCGTAGTCAGGTGAGAAGAGCGAGCGATTTTCCCCGATGACGGGGCCTTCCGCAGCGTAGTCCGGCGCACCCTTGATGACTTCAAGCGGCTCACCGTCTGCCCAATCCGCGGGACCGGACCAGACGCCGGCGACGTCGGCGTAGTCGGTGTCGGAGAAGGTGTAGAGCTTGCGGTGACTGCCGATGGCCTGCCACTTGCGAGCCTCGGGAATCTTGGCATCGTCGATGTTGGGAGTGGGCAGCATTTTGGTCATTTCGACGCCGGTGATCTTGCGCAGAGCCATGGCGTAAGCGGCCTGGTGAACGCCACCGCGCACCATGAGATAGCCGATGACGTTGCGTGCCGCGGCATTGGTGGTCATCTGGTAGCAGCGGTGCTTGTGCATGCGCGCGCCGGTTTCCAAAAAGAAGTTGTGCAGGAGGTCCGTCACCAGATTGCCGCTCGAAAACACATGCTGGCCGGTCCAAAAGTGGCCCATTGAGTCCATCACCTGATGCCCGCCGCCGCCGACGATGGAGTGGTGCGTGTTGCGCAGATGCGCGGCTTCCTTATTCGGCGCGCTTGTCGGGTCGCCTTCCTTCAGCGAACCGTCCAGCATCAAGTTGATCGCGGTTGAAACCAGCTCGACGTGCCCAACCTCCTCGGCTGTGATGCTTGCGATCAGATCGTAAAACGGCTTGAGCTTCTTCTTTTCCTTGAAGCCAAACGACTGGTGGAGGTAGTTGTTCAGCGTGGACATTTCGCCGAACTTGCCTCCCAACAGCTCCTGGACGGCGGCCGCGCCGTTTGGGTCGGGATTCTTGGGCTTCTGGAGGGGGATCAGCAGCTTTTCTGTGCGCATGAACATAGGGGAAGCTCCTTGTAGGGCTGTGCTGGGGAAGGGCAAGCCTGCACTCCGGCCGAAGCGGGGCAGGCAAGGGAAGCGGTGTCTACTCTCGCTTTGGATGCGGACCGGGCTCGCGGCACTTGCCACGTTTAAATGAATCGGTTTTGGGTTGCCGCACAACACCGACAGCCGGAACCCGCCCTGCTATGCTCGGAATCGGTATGATCAAAGGTTTTACATTTGTCCGCTCCACCGACGGCCCTGTCGCATATGACCGGCTGCACGGTTTCTTTTCGGCGATCGGCTTCGAACCCGGGCCGGGCTGGGCAAATGAGCGGAGCCGGGCCGCGAGCTTTCGCGCGCCCGTGGGCGCGGTCGAGTGGGTCGACGGCGCAGCGGAACGTCCGAATGCCGAGCTGTTCGTCGAGGTCACCGCGCTCGGGGCTGTGCGTGAACCCGCGGAGGCGTGGCTTCGCACGATGGGTGCCGATGAGGCGGAGGGCGCCCAACGCCTGACCCCCATCACCCCTCAGGCCTGGAAGGCCGACCTGTTCACAGCCGAGCCCGTACCTGGCGTCCCCGTGTGCTTTTGGCAGTGGTCCGACCCGCTGCGGGGGAAGCCGGCGGCGCTCGAAGGCGACTTGGTTGCGTCCGGGATGCGCTTTGCGATCGTAGTCGCGCGATGGAACGCGGTCATCACCGACCGGCTGCTGCAAGGCGCGATGGACTGCCTCGTCCGCTCGGGAGCGCGGCGCGAGGACGTCGAAGTCGTGCGCGTCCCGGGCGCGTGGGAGATCCCCGACGCGGCGCGCACCCTGGCGAAAACCGGCAGGTTTGCCGCGATTGTGACATTGGGGGTGCTCCTGCGCGGCGAAACCGCCCACTATGAGGCGATCTATAACGAGGTCGCGCGCGGCATCGGGCAGTCCCAGGGAGAAACGGGCGTTCCCCACGCTTTCGGCGTGCTGACCTGCGAAACACTCGAGCAGGCGCTCGACCGCGCGGGCCTGAAGGCCGGCAACAAGGGCTTCGAAGCGGCATCGGCCGCGATTGAAATGGCCTCGCTGCACGGAAAAATCGAGGCATCCCGATG
>CAXTUV010000517.1:0-2493 GCA_964247445.1 uncultured Acidobacteriaceae bacterium
CGTATAACCCGCGCGCCGATTATGGACGCTGCGACCAGAACGTCGCCAACGACGCGAACGGATATCTGACCTATGCACTGCCGGTCGGCAAGGGTCAGCGTTTCGGGCAGCATCTGAACCGCGCGGTCGATGAAGCCGTGGGTGGCTGGCAGGCGAACGCCATCTACACACTCCATGGGGGCTTCCCCATTACCCCGCAGGCCTCCGACGCTTCCGGAACCAACTCCGGCTTTTCGCGCGCCAACTGCCCGAGCCAACCCATCATCAACGGCAAGGGCGTTCCCACGACAGCGGGCGTGCCGGGCTACCAATTCCTAAGCGCGGCCGGCTTATCGCAGCCGGCAACGGGTACCTTCGGCAACTGCCAGGTAGGCGCGTACACCGGCCCGGGCTTGCAGCAGTTCGACCTCTCCGTCTTCAAGAGCTTCCCGACGGTGGAAGGCCAAAGCATCCAGTTCCGGACGGAAGCGATCAATGTTCTCAACCACCCGATTCTGACCGCGCCGAATTCCTCGATCGGCAACACCTTCGGGGTGATCAACAACGCGCAGGGCGAGCGCAACCTGCAGTTCGCGCTTAAGTACATCTTTTAGCGCGGCACACTCGGAAGCGGAAGGGCCAACCTCTCCGCTTCCCTTGTTGAGGGCTTCTTGCTGAAACGGTTCGTCGTCGTCCTGGTTCTATCGGCCCCTCTCCTCTGCCTAGCCCAGCAGCCGAAAGCCTTATTCTTCCTCCAAAACAACACGGAGGGCGTGCGCTCGTTGCACGAGCACAAGGGCAAGATCGACACGCTCGTTCCTACCTGGTACGACGTTTCGCCTGAAGGACTCGTCGCCGGCTCTCCGAACCAGCCGGTGCTTGACGAAGCGAATGCGGCGCACATGCAGGTCATCCCTATTTTCACGCTGATGAGCAAGGATGGGGCGCACAAGCTGCTCTCAAACCCCGCCGCGCAGGACGGGATGATCGCCGGGATGCTGCGCGAGTGCAAGAACCACGGCTACGCGGGGGTGCAATTCGACTTCGAAGACATCAGCTGGACCGACCGGGACGCGCTGTCGGCGATGGTCGCCCGCACGGCGGAGGCGCTGCACCGGGAGCACCTGCTGGTCGAGATTGACGTGGTGCCGAACGCGCCCGGCTACCCTGGGCAAACGCACTTTTCACAGTGGATCTTCGAGGACTGGCGCGGGGTGTTCGACTTGAAAGCGCTCGCGCAATCGGTCGATTTGCTCTGCCTGATGACCTACGACCAGCACACGCGCTACACCGTTCCCGGGCCGGTCGCGGGCTGGGGCTGGATGGAGGAAAACCTGAAGTACGCGCTTCAATACGTGCCCAAGGAGAAGCTGTCGCTCGGCATCCCGCTATACGGCTACCACTGGTATACCGGCGACCCCGGCTTGGGCAAGGCTACACAAAGCCCGAACCCGACGGCGGATTACATTTCTGCGGCTGACACCTACTTCCTCCGCGATAGCTACGGCGTGCAGCAGCAGTGGGATCCGATCGACCATACGGCGTTTCTTTGGTTCTACCGCGACCAGATGCGCGAGTGGATTTTCTGGACGGACCGGCGCGGCTTCGAGGACCGCTACAATCTCGTGAAGCAAAACGGGCTGCAAGGGTTTTGCTCCTGGGTGCTCGGGCAGGAAGACCCGGCGATTTGGGACGCCCTGCCCACTCGCAACGTTAAGCCTTAAGGCAGAGCAAAATCGCCCCGGCGATCGCGCCGCCCAAGAGCGGTCCCAGCACGGGAATCCAGCTGTAGCGCCAGTCCGAACCGCCTTTACCCGCGATCGGCAGCAGGGCATGCGCGAGCCGCGGCGCAAGATCGCGCGCGGGATTGATGGCATAGCCTGTCGGGCCGCCAAGCGAGAGCCCAATGCCCCACACCACAACACCCACCAGGAACGGGCTGAGCCCGGGCGCGGGCCCGGCGGAAAGCACCAGCTTGGACCCGAGCGCGCCCGCTGCCAGCACCAGCACACACGTCGCGAGCGCCTCGGCAAACAGATTCGCCGGCCACAAACGTACAGCGGGGCTGGTACAAAATACGCCGAGCTTAGTGGCGGGGTCCTCGGTTCGCGCCCAATGCGGCCAGTACAGCAGCCAAACAAGCACAGCCCCGCACAAGCCGCCGCTTATCTGCGCCGCCCAATAGGGTAGGACCATGTGGAAGTCGCGGTGCTCGACCGCGAAAGCCAGGGTGAGCGCCGGATTCAGGTGCGCATCGGGGCTGCCGAACAGGACGGCTGTGAACGCCCCGACCATCACGGCAAACGCCCAGGCGGTGGTGATGGCGAGCCAGCCGGCGCCTTCCGCCTTGGAATCCTTAAGCAGCACGCCCGCGACCACACCGTCACCCAGCAGAATCAGCACGAGCGTGCCCATGAACTCGCCGAGCAGCTGAGAGCGCACTAGGCTTGCGCCCCGAGGGTGTACTGGGCAGCCAGCGCCGTGAACGCCGCGACCTGAGCCGCAGCCCATTCC
>CAXTUV010000518.1:0-2479 GCA_964247445.1 uncultured Acidobacteriaceae bacterium
GGGCCTGGTTGTCCTGCGCCTGGGCAGGCGTTTGCGCTCCACCGCTCACGTCCAGATTGTCCTGGATCGAGCGAACGCCGCTGACTCCCGCCACGACCTGCTCGGCCTCGGCACGCATGTCCTCATTCGCGACCGTGCCTTTGAGCGTGACAGTGCCCTGATTAGCTGTCGCGACAATCGCGATGCTGCTCAGCTTCTGATCGTTGTGGAGCGCCTGGCTGACGGTCTGCTGGAGCTGCGCGTCCGGGACCGCGTATTGGTCCTGCGCAGCCGCGGTGAACATAGAGACGCCCGCGAGCGCCACGCACGCGAGCGACTTGCCTGCCGGGGGCACACGCCGTACCCGGTGCAGCCCTCCAGCGCTCTGCCCTGCTTAGACACAAGCCGCGCGGCGAAGTTGCTGCGCGGAAACGGCACAGCTTGTCTAGCCTTTGTAGTGCGCGATCAGCGCCTTCGTCGATGAGTCGTGCGGGTTCTGCTTGGTCCCGTCGAGGTCGCCGATGATATCGACCGCGAGCTTCTTGCCTACCTCGACCCCCCACTGGTCGAACGAATCAATCTGCCAAATCGCGCCTTGCGTGAACACCATGTGCTCGTACAACGCGATCAATTTGCCGAGCGACTCCGGCGTGAGCCTGTCGATCAAGAGCGTATTGGTCGGACGGTTGCCCTCGAACACCCGGTGCGGCACCACTTCCGGCTTGGTTCCCTCGGCCTTTACCTGTTCGGCGGTCTTCCCAAAGGCCAGCGCCTCGCCTTGCGCGAACACGTTTGCCATGAGCAGGTCGTGGTGGTTGCCTAACGGGTTCAGGGTCTGCTTGAAGCCGATCAGATCGCAGGGAATCAGCTTCGTCCCCTGGTGAATGAGCTGGTAAAACGAGTGCTGCCCGTTGGTACCCGGCTCGCCCCAGAAGATCTGTCCGGTCTGGTAGGTGACCTGTTCGCCCGCCAGGGTCACGTGCTTGCCGTTCGATTCCATGGTGAGCTGCTGCAGATACGCCGGGAAGCGCTTGAGGTACTGGTCGTAGGGGAAAATCCCAACCGTCTGCGCGCCGAAAAAGTCGTTGTACCAAACCCCGAGCAGGCCCATCAGTACCGGCAGATTCTGCTCCAGCGGCGCGGTCCGGAAGTGCTCATCCATCGCATGAAAACCCGCGAGCATCGCCTGGAAGTTCTCCGGCCCGATCGCGATCATGGTCGAAAGTCCGATCGCCGAGTCCATCGAGTAACGCCCGCCGACCCAGTCGCGGAAGCCGAACATATTCGCCGTGTCGATGCCGAACTTTGCGACCTCCTCGGCGTTCGTCGACACCGCCACAAAGTGCTTGGCGACGGCTTTCTCGTCCCCGAGCTGCCCGAGCGACCACTCGCGCGCCGTGTGCGCGTTCGTCATGGTTTCAAGCGTGGTGAAGGTCTTGGACGAGATGATGAATAAGGTTTCGTCGGCCTGAAGCCCATGCGTAGCCTCCGCGAAATCCGTGCCGTCGATGTTGGAAACGAACTTGAAGTCCAGATCACGCTGCGAGTAGAAGCGCAGTGCCTCATATGCCATGACCGGCCCGAGGTCAGAGCCGCCGATGCCGATGTTGATCACTGTCTTGATCCGCTTGCCCGTGTGGCCGGTCCACTCACCCGAGCGCACCTTGTCGGCAAACGCGCTCATCTTGTCGAGCTGCTCGTGGACGTAGGGGACCTGGTTTTCGCCATCGACGTTGATGACCGCGTCCTTGGGCGCGCGTAGGGCGACATGGAGCACGGCCCGGTTTTCGGTCGTATTGATCCGCTCGCCCGCGAACATCCGGTCACGCCGCTCGGCAACGCCCGCCTCCTTGGCGAGCTGCAATAACAGCTTGAGCGTTTCCTCCGTGATGCGGTGCTTAGAGTAGTCGAGGTAGAAGTCCTCGAAATTGGCCGTGAACTTCGTCCCTCGCGCGGGGTCCTGATCGAACAGCTCGCGCAGGTGCTTGGGCTCGATCTCTTGGAAGTGCTGCTCCAGTGCTTTCCAGGCGGCGAGTTGGGTCAGGGTTTTTGCTTTTTCCATCACGGGGGCTGCGGTGCTCATGCTGGGTTCCTTTCCATGGCGGGCCTGTGACGCCTTTGCATGGCGCGGCGCGTCACTCCAATGGATGCGAAAAAAGGTCGATGGCAGACATTTCGCCGCTTCGGAAACTCGCCGCGTCTAACCCGGTATGAATCAGCACGATGAAGAAGCCGCCCAACGGCAAACCGTGTCCGCGGTACGCATCGTCCTGCGACCCTATGCGAGCGCCCTGCCGCTGGGCTGCTTCGCCTTTGCGATCGGCAACGCGCTGTATTCAGCGTTCCAGCTCCACTGGATTCCCGCGAACGAAGCGCGCATGTTGGGAGTTCTGCTGCTTGGCTTCGCGGCACCGCTCGAATTGCTGCCCTGCATCATGGCATTTCTTTCGCGCGACACGGGCGCGGCAACCGCGATGGGCATCTTCGGCTTCGCTTGGGT
>CAXTUV010000519.1:0-2477 GCA_964247445.1 uncultured Acidobacteriaceae bacterium
GCCGAGGTACCGCCATGCTGACTTTTTGGAACGACCTCAAGTACGCCCTCCGCCAACTCCGCCGCTCCCCCGGCTTCGCCCTCACCGTCGTGCTGACCCTTGCGCTCGGCGTGGGGGCGAACGCGGTGGTGTTCTCCGTGCTGAACGCGCTGGTGCTCAAGCCCTTGCCGCTGCCGAAGGCGGAGCAGCTGGTCGCGTTCAATCGCATGGGGAACACCGGCACTTCGGTTGCCGCCTCACCCTCGCAGTCGTACCCGGATTATCGCGATCTCCGCGACGGTAACCGAAGCTTCTCGGGCCTGGTCGCTTACGATGCCCAGCGCGCCGGAGTGCTCTTAGGCACCGGTGCGGCACGCGAAAGCTGGCTGACTGAAGTTTCAGAAAACTACTTTGATGTGCTCGGCATTCAACCGGCTCTGGGACGCTTCTTCCACACCTCGGACGCGCACGGCCCTAACTCGATGCCCTATGTGGTGCTAAGCCATGCGTACTGGCAGCGGCAGTTCGCGGGCGACCCGCACGTCATAGGCCGGGTTATTGCGCTCAACAAGCACCCGTTTACCGTGCTCGGCGTCGCACCCGCGAGTTTCCGCGGCATCGAGCTGTTCTTTAATCCGGACTTCTGGATTCCCATGCTGAACGAGCAGCAAATTGAGGGTTACAACTATCTTGAGTTGCGAGGAAATCACAATATCTGGGTGCTCGGACGGCTCAAGCCAGGCGTCCGCACGGCACAGGGCGAAGCGGACCTGAATACGCTTGCCAAGCACATGGCCGCCGCGCATCCTGACTCGGATGAGAACCTCCACTTCCACCTGTCACGCCCGGGCTTTCTTGGCGATTTGCTGGGCGGCCCTGTGCGGGCCTTCCTGTGGGGAGTCATGGGATTGGCCGGGCTCGTTCTACTGGCTGCCTGCGCAAACCTGGGCAGCATCTTTGCCGTCCGCGCGGCGGACCGCTCACGTGAGCTCGCCGTCAGGCTGGCCCTGGGGGCGAGCCGCGCCGGCATCGTGCGGCAGCTGACGACCGAAGCTGTTTTGCTTTCGCTGCTGGGCGGCGCGTTGGGGCTTGCGCTCGCGGGCGCGGCTTCGCGAGCGCTCACAGCATGGCGGCCTTCCCCGGAGTTTCCGATCAGCTTTCAAATAGATGCTGACGCGCGCGTGTCCTTGCTGGCGCTGCTGCTCGCGGTTGCAAGCGGCATCCTGTTCGGCCTGGTTCCAGCCCGGCAGGTTTGGCGCACCGATGCCTACCAAACCATTAAGGGCGGGTCCGGCGCGCAGGGCGGCAGCCGTCGATGGACGCTTCGGGACGGCCTGCTCATGCTGCAAGTGGTCCTATGCTCGATCCTGATAACTTCCTCACTGGTGGCGGTGCGGGGCCTTGCGCGAGGGCTCCATGCCTCATACGGGTTTGATCCTAAAGGCGCGATGCTCGCGAGCTTTGACCTCCAGATGAGCGGCTATACCGATGAGCAGGCGCTCGCAGTGCAGCGCAGAGCGCTCGACACAGCCGCTGCACTGCCGAGCGTTTCAGCTGTTGGGTTTACGAATAAAATTCCGCTCAACCTAAGCACATCGGACACCGATGTTTGGCGCGACGGTGTCACCGACTTCCGAGATTCAACTGCCGCAGCGGATGCGAACTTTTATGATGTCTCTCCGGGATACTTAAAGGCTGCTGGAACACAGCTTCTTGCCGGCCGGGACTTTACATGGCATGACGATAGGCAAGCGCCGCGCACTGCAATTGTGAATAGAACTTTCATCAACAAAGTTTTTGGCCCGACCGTAAAGCCGGGCGACGCCGTAGGGCGCTACTTTAACCGCGGCGGCCCGCGCTTTCAAGTCGTCGGAGTGGTTGAAGACGGTAAATACAATACCCTAACTGAAGACCCGACTGCGGCGATGTTCCTCCCCATCGCACAGGAGCCGGACACCTCGACCGCGCTCGTGGTGCGCTCGCAGGGAGACGAGGCAGCGACGGCCGGGACCATTCATGATGCACTCGCGAAGCTCGACCCGAGCCTGCCGGTCACCATCGGATCGTGGACGGCTGCGATGGGTATTGAACTGTTGCCCTCGGTCGCCGCTACTACCGCGCTCGGCGTCATGGGCGGCTTGGCTGCCATGCTTGCGGTCACGGGCATCTTCGGCATGGCCTCGTACGCGGTCTCGAAGCGCATGCGGGAGTTTGGGCTGCGGGTGGCGCTGGGGGCTTCGCGGAAAGATGTGCTGAAAGCTGCGCTGGGCCGCCCGGCGAAGCTGCTGCTCGTCGCGGCTTCGAGCAAACTGCTGGCCCACGTCGTGTACCAGGCCACCTCGCAGGACCCCGTCGTTCTCCTAGGCGTGGTGCTTGCGATGGCTTTCCTTGCGCTCGCGGCGACATGGATTCCGGCGCGGCGCGCGCTCCACGCCGACCCGGGGCAGCTGCTGCGGGAGGAGTGAGGGCGAGGCTAGAGGGTTCAGGGTAGAGGGTAG
>CAXTUV010000520.1:0-2462 GCA_964247445.1 uncultured Acidobacteriaceae bacterium
ATGGGAAGTCCAGTCCCCGAACAAACGCGCCTCTTTTGCTTCGTCGGCGCGGTTGCCCGCAAAGCGGGCACATGGAACATTCCGGCAAGCAGCTCGTCCGAAAACAGGGCAAGAGGACGTCCCACACAGCATCCCAGTTCCCAAACGGGAATGAACGGAATAGTTTGTGCAGGGAGGTCTTGCATCCGGGCACGGGTCGGGGCATCCTAGTCGTGTGGAACACGTCTGACGGCGGGAATTGCATACCCGCCGCCGGAGCTCTACGTTACTTCCGCAACGTAGACCAAAGTAAGAGAACCACCGCCAGCACCAGTCTCCAATCAATGGCGATGGTGCAGAACAGCCGGACCCAAGATGTTCCCATATCACGGTTCTGGTTCATTTACCGGACCTCCTTTCCTCGGGCGGCTCCGGGTCGTTTGTGCGACCCGTGGCCGCCCGAACCGGTGTACCGCTTTATGCAATAAGGAAAGAAAGTCTGCTCAGTGTAGGCGAGTTCCGCCCGGTGGAACGCTCCTTTTCGAGGCAGTCCAGGTACCGAAGTTTGGCTTGTGGGAATAGCTCAACTGAAGCCGTTCGGCCGCTCCGCCGCGACCCCCAACGCAGCCTCATACGCCAGCCCGGCGCTGGCCACAGTGCCTTCCTCAAACAACCGTCCGATGAGCGTGATTCCATGCGGAACGCGGCGCGGGGGTGAGAACTTCGCGAGCGGACGGGCGGGGTCGGGAGCCCAGTCGCTGCGGGCTTCGGTGATCTCCACGAAGCCGGCTCGCAGGGTCAGCGAGGGGTGGCCGGTGAAGTTTGTAATTACCAGTGTTTCATCGCGCAGGGACGGCACGAGCAGTAGGTCGACCTCCGCGAAGATGCGGGCCATCTCGACGGCCACCCGGCGGCGCATGCGGTCGGCTTGCACCAAATCCACTGCTGAAAGGAAGCGCGCCTGCCGGAACGAGTTCGGCCAGGCATCGGGCACCTGCATGCGCAGCTCGTCGACTTGCCCGGACAGCGTGAGCTCCTCGAACGAGGCGGCGGCCTCGGCAAACAGGATGAGCTGGAGGGCGTCGTAGGGCCAGTCCGGCAGCGAGACTGGAACCGGGGTCATGCCGAGCTTCGGCAGCAGCGTGAAGGCGGCGCGGTCCACCTCGGTCGCGGGCGCTTCGTTGAGCCATTTGGGGAAGTACCCGACCTTGAGTCCCTTGACGCTCGCCGCGGGGTCGAAATGGAGCGGGGCGGGGACGCTCGAAACATCGCCGGCATCGGGCCCGTTGATGGCTTCGAGCACCAGCATGGCATCTTCGACGCCGCGCGTCATGGGCCCGAGCTTGTCGAGCGACCAGCACAGCGTCATCGCCCCGGTGCGAGCGACGCGGCCGAAGGTGGGGCGTAGGCCGGTGACGCCGCAGCGCATGCTCGGGCTGACGATCGACCCGCCGGTTTCGGAGCCGATGGCAAAGCCGACCAGCCCCGCCGCCGCTGCGGCGCCCGGGCCCGCGCTGGAGCCGGAAGCGCCCTCGTCCAAGTTCCAAGGGTTAAGAGTTTGGCCGCCGAACCAGACGTCGTTGAGCGCGAGCGCGCCGAGCGAAAGCTTGGCAACCAGCACGGCCCCGGCTTCGCGCAAATGCGTGACGACGACGGCGTCGTCCTGCGGGACGCGGCTGCGGAACGGCTCCGCGCCGTAGGTGGTCGGGATGCCGGCCGTGTCGAGCAGGTCTTTCGCGCCCCACGGGATGCCTTGGAGCGGCCCGCGGTAGTGCCCGGCGGCAAGGTCAGCGTCCGCCTGCTTGGCTTGCGCCATCGCGAGCTCGGGGGTGAGGGTGATGACGCAGTTGAGGGTCTTGGTATAGCGGGTGAGGCGGTCGAGGTAGATCTGCGTGAGGCGGACGGAGGTGAGCTGGCCGGACTTGATCCATGCCCCGAGTTGGGGGACCGTCGCGAATGCGATATCGGCCTCGCTCGCAGGGAGTGGACGCGGCTGTACGCGCGAGCTTTTTGTAAGGCTGGTGGTGACGGAAATAGTTCCGCCCGGCTGCGGCGAGGGCAGGCGCGGGTTCCACACCGTGGCCGGCGCAACCCCGTCCGGCAGCGGCACTTTGCGCGGCCCCACCCGGCGCTCCAGCAGCGGGGCCATCGACACCCGCCAGTTGCCCGCGGCCTCCTCTCGGTGCGGCTGCGACAGCGTGACCTCGACCAGCTTTTCCGCGCTGAAGAACGTCGCATACGAGACTTCAGGCCCGAACGCCGGGGCCGTGCCGAATGCAGGCGGCGCGCCGGGGGTGGGCGGGGCGGCCTGCGCGCCCGCAGCTCGGGCAGAGAGCAGGCTGAGGGCGGTTTGGGCGAGAAAACGGCGGCGGCTGGGCTTGCGCGGGCTGGTCGACAAAGCGGGCAGGCTCCCTTTTGTGCGCCCCGGCTGCAGCGCGGCTGTCTCGGGAGTGTTGCGCACCGGCTCGCTCCCGAAAGCCCAG
>CAXTUV010000521.1:0-1178 GCA_964247445.1 uncultured Acidobacteriaceae bacterium
ACGTAGATGTAGGCTTCAAGATCGGTGTTCGCATCGAGCGTAGTCAGGAGCGTCGTCGAGGTGACGTAATCGCCGATGTGTACCGGGACGTCGCCGATGACGCCGTCAAAGGGGGCGATAAGGCGGTAATAACCGAGCTGGCGCTTCTGCGTACTCGTGGTCGCGGCGGAAGACTCGTAGTCGGCCTTGGCGTTGCGGAAGTTCTGCAGCGCCTGGTCATACGCGTCGCGCGAGGTGATACCGGCCTCAAACAGCTTGCGCTGCCGCTCCACTTGCGCCTGGTTGTACTCGTATACAGCCAGCTTTTGCTGCTCGGTCGCGGCGGAGGACTCAAGCGTGGCTTGCTGCTTGATGGGGTCGATCTCCATCAGGAGTTGGCCCTTGGCGACGTGCTGGCCGGAGGTGACGGCGATGTTGGTCAGGTTGCCGTCCACCTGCGGGTTGATGTTTGCGGTGCGGCGGCTCTTGATGGTCGCGACGTAGGTGTCGCCAAGCGGTACCGGATGGCTCGCGACATTCAGAGTTTGGACGGGAAGACCGCCGGGCGGCAGCGCGAACCCCCCTCCGGCGGCTTGCGCGGACTTGTGGGCGCAGCCCGCGAGCAGGAAAGAGAAGAGCGCGAAAGAGACAACGGCAGTGCGAGCAAGGTGCGTCACAGGTGCAACCTCATGATGCAAGCGGGCCGGAGAATCCGCTTCCGGCTCCAAAGTGGGAATCGCTGATTGGATGAGAAGACCCAAGCGCGCGCTTCAAAAGAGTTGCCCGGCACTTTTATAAAAACGCCACGGATTGCACCCCGGCGACCTCAAAACGCTTGCGGCAGCGGATGTTCTTGCAGGCCAGTTGGTCGTCGCGGCGCACCATGTAGGATTGCGCCTTGGCGAACCGGGCGCGGTCACGCTCGTCGGCTCCCCGACCAAGCTGGGGCTTTTTCCGCCGCACCAGCCAGCCGATCTGATACTCGTCCGGCTTACCGCAATGCGGGCAGGTCAGGGTGTGGGTGCGCTGCTCGGGCGTCTCGTTAAAGAAGTCGCGCTCTTCCATCTTTCTATTATCTTCGATAACTGGAGAAGCCATGAAGCAGCGTAGGCCCAAGCGGTTTTCCGTGGCGAAGGCGGTCAAGCGCAATGCCCGGGAGCGCGTGGGTATGCCGCCGCCTCCGCGCATTCTCCCTGATA
>CAXTUV010000521.1:1209-2453 GCA_964247445.1 uncultured Acidobacteriaceae bacterium
TTTTGGGACTCAATCCCTGCACTTTAATCTGGGACGGCTCGCACGGCTTCCGGTTTGCCCCTAGGATGGGAACAGGGATAAGGCTCAGGCAGGCATGGCGACCCGGCTCGGACTCGACTTTCCGGAAAAGAGGCAGGATGCGGTCACAGCTGGTATATGCGGCAGGGGCAAACATGGAAAATAGGTTCTTGATGGCGGTAGTCACGATGCAGGCGGTACGGAAGCTGCATATCGCCTCTACGCGGATTGAGGACACGGCCAATCACGTCTTCTCGGAGCTGGCCGCGGGCAAGGCGCTCGATGTGAAAACACCGGAGCTCAAGCCGCAGCAGCCGATCGAACCTCTCCTGCTGTCACCCGCGATTTAGCTCTTCCACGCACTAAAGAATGCCTCGCCAGAGCCGCAATTCCGCTTGGGCGGGGCTGCTCGCCACCGTGCTCGTTCCATCCAGCAGCATGGTTTGGCGTGCCGGCGGACGGTACTCCGGCCAGGGCGGCAGACCGGGAGCACCCGGCGCGTCGCCCTTGATAAATGATGTCCAAGCCGCGTGCATTTGCATTCCCAGCACGGCTTCTACGGAGCGGTCTTCGTGCCCGCCGCCGGGCTTGGCCCATACCAGGCGCACATCTTCCGAGTGGAACGCGTAGCCGTGGAGTTTGCCATCCACCGGCGCGTAATCCAACCGGTAAGCCCAAGCGCGGCCGCCTCCGCGCAGGTGCGCATCCAGAACCCGGTTGGAGGGAATCCAGTATTCCTCCGCAGTGACCGCTCGAATGCGTCGGCGATCCTCCTCCATGGCCGGGTATAAGCCCACATACCTGTCCATGACCGGCTTGAACCGCGCGAGCGGAAGATTGCCGAGGTCGGCCGCATCGACCGATTTTGGGTGCGGTCCAAGGAACAGCGCGCTTTCATCCAGATTGGTTCCGATCAGCAGCCGCTTGGCCCGGGATGCGCCGGCTGCGATTGCCTCGACCGGCAGGCGCGGCAGCAGCCGCGGCGCAATCTGCGGGCGCAGAGGGAAGTGCGCGGGCCAGATCGCGTAAAGCGCCTTTTGCGCGGCGATCAAGTCTTCCGGCAGCCCGGTCGGAATGGACGCGCCGGGGTTTTCCTCGGTCCAAATGCGCCCGAAGCCTTCCGCGACCGCGCCGGCTTGTGCTTCAGTCCACACCCGCTCCGCGCCGCCGCTTTCCGAGATCATGCTCGTGAACAAGCCCCGCGCTTCCGGCACGCCCATCAGAAT
>CAXTUV010000522.1:0-2434 GCA_964247445.1 uncultured Acidobacteriaceae bacterium
CGTGTTCATGAATGTGATGGGTGTTGTGGGCGGTTACTTTTCCGAACACGTCGTTTCGGACCTGAGCTGGCGGTTGTATTTGAACCGTGCCTTTTCGGGTGTTTTCATAGCTAACTACGTGCCGCCGACCCTGAAAACAGCGGTGTATGGATTTCTGATTGGGACCATTTCCTCTTACTTCGGCTACACGACGAATGAGGGCTCCGACGGCGTGAGGCGGGCGGCTACCAATAGCGTGGTTGTGTCCTCGCTCGCGATCGTTCTGGCCGACGTCATTCTTGTAAAATTCATCTTTTTTCTATATCCGGATCAAGCGATATGAGTGTGCAGGAGCGGAAAGCCGGCCAAGAGAACGGGCAAGCGGCGGTTGCATTTGAAGGTGTGTGCAAGGGGTTCAACGGACGGACGGTTTTGGACGGCTTGAGCTTTGAGATCAAAACGGGCGAGGCGCTGTGTGTGCTGGGGCGGAGCGGGACAGGCAAAAGCGTGATGCTGAAGCTGATGATCGGGCTGCTGACGTCCGACAGCGGCAAGGTGCTTGTGCAGGGCAAGGATGTGGGATCCATGGACCCAGATGCCTTGGCGGCAGCGCGGCGGCATATGGGTTATATGTTTCAGGACGCAGCCTTGTTCGACTTCTTCAATCTCCATGACAACCTTGCTCTGCCGCTGCGTCGCCTCATGAGGATGAGGTCCAAGGATGAGATTGAACGGTCGGTCCAGAAAACCTTGAAGCAGGTCGGGCTCGAAAAGGATGGTGCCAAGATGCCGGCGACGCTTTCCGGCGGCATGCAGAAGCGGGCCGGGCTAGCCAGGGCCTTGGCGCTCGAACCGCAGATACTGTTGGTGGATGAGCCGCACAGCGGCCTCGATCGCCTCACGGCTCAGGAGATCACGGACCTGCTGTGCGGGCTCAAGAATGAAAAACATACGACCATGGTAATCGTGACCCACGACGTGCATGCGGCACGCCAGATTGCCGACAAGATGGCGGTGCTGGACAAAGGCAAGCTCATCGGCTTCGGGACAGTGGAAGAGCTGGATAACAGCGACAACGAACTGGTGAAGCGATTCACCTCGGAAAGGTAGCGGCATGCCGGCGCGCTCTGTTTGGGTTGGTATCTTCATCACGGCCGGAATCATTCTGTTTGGAGCCGGGCTGTTTCTGATCGGCAACCAGCATAAGGCTTTCCAAAAGCATATCGAGTTTTACACCGAGTTCGCGAATGTGGAGGGGGTTACCACGGGCGCGAAGGTGCGCGTGAGCGGCGCGGATGCCGGGCAGGTGCAAAGCGTCCAGATTCCTGCAACTCCGGCCAAGAGGTTCCGTTTGCAAATGCAGGTCGACGACAAATTGCGAGGGCTGATCCGGAAGGACTCGCTTGTGACGGTGGAAACCGAAGGGGTGGTGGGCGACAAGTTTCTGCAAATCCACACAGGCAGCGAGGGGGCACCGGAAGCGCAGGACGGGACGACCTTGCAGGGCAAGGAGCCGGTTGAGCTGGGCAAGCTGCTGGAGCAGGCGGGCGGGCTGCTGAACCAGGTGGGGGGCACGCTCACGCAGGTGAACGGCACGGTGGCGGATGTGCAGCACCGCCTGGATGGGGCGCTCGACTCCGTGACCACCACGGTGTACAACGCGAACGGGCTCGTCAGCGATGTGCGGCACGGCAAGGGGACAGCGGGGCTGCTGCTCGAGGATCCGCAAACCGCCGACACCGTGCGGCAAGCGGTCAACAACACTCGGGACGCGACCGGTCAACTAAAAAGCGCCTCGACGCAGGTGAACGGAATCCTCAACGATGTGCAACAGCGGCAGCTGATCGCGAAAACGGATCAGACCATCAAAAATGCGCAAGGGGCAACCGACCAGCTGAATCAAACCTCGCAGCAGCTGAATGGAACGCTCACAAAAGCCTTTGCCGAGGATCAGTACGGCGAGGATGCGGGCAGCAACCTGCGGCAGACGCTTTCCAACACAAATGTCGCGACGGGAAACCTGGCCGACGATACGGAAGCGTTGAAGCACGAGTTTTTCTTCAAGGGATTCTTCAAGAGTCGCGGATACAGCAGCTTGAATGACCTGCCGGTGGATAAATACCGGAGCGGGCAGATTTTGAAAAAGCTCGGGCAGGACCGGCAGTGGATCGGAGCCGATGAGCTGTTCCATGCGGGGCCGAACGGGATGGAGGAGCTTTCAGCGGCGGGACGGACGCGGATTGATCAAGCGGTGAGTCAGTTAAACGATCTGTACAGTGATCCGATCCTGGTAGAGGGCTACGCACAGCAGGGGACGCCGGCGGAACTGCTGACCGAGTCGCGGCAACGGGCCACGCTGGTGAGGGCCTACCTACAGGTGCATTATCACGTCGAGCCGAAGAATACAGGGGTCGTCGCCCTGAGCGGCACACCGCCGGCGGCGGCGGGTAAGAAC
>CAXTUV010000523.1:0-2426 GCA_964247445.1 uncultured Acidobacteriaceae bacterium
GCTAGGCACGAAGCAGGCGCATGTGTCTTCGACGCCGGGGCGTACACGATCCATCAATTTTTTCGCCGTCGCCGACCGTCCGCAGCAGCCGCCCAAGCTGCTCTTCGCCGACCTGCCGGGCTACGGCTACGCTAAGATTTCGAAGTCGATCTCCGCGGAGTGGCCTTCCTTTATCGAGCCGTACCTGAGCGAGCGTTCCACTCTGGCGTTCTGCTTGTGCCTAGTCGACGCGAACGTGCCGCCTCAGGAGAGCGATGCCGTCCTGCTGCGATTTTTACGCGCGAACGGGCGTCGGTTCGCGGTGGTCGGCACCAAAGCGGACCGCCTGAGCGGCAACGGCCGCGTGAAGGCGACCGCAGCGCTCCGCAGCGGTTTGGCCCTGACCGGCCCGGACGAGGAGCCTTTTCTGCTCTGCTCGTCCAAGACCGGTACCGGCCTTAAGGAGCTTTGGTCGATGCTGCTCAACTTGCCTCCGGCCTAGAGGCTTTGCTTATTGGGCCGGCTGAATTGCCCAGGTTTGGTTCGCGCCTCCGCTCGCGGCCAGGATTTGGATAGCCGCCGGGTTCGGGTTGGAGTTTGGATCGGTCAACACCGCTCCGGTGGCTTTGTTCTTGAGCACGTACCCGCCGTTTGCCGTCGAGACCTGCCACAGCTGCGAATCGTTAAACGCCGGTTGCAGGTGCCGCGCCGCGATGCCGCCCCCGGCGGGCGACGATAGGTAAAGCCCCGTGCCCGGGTTCTGGATCAGGTAGTAGCCGTTGCCCTGCCAGGAGAAGAACCAAGTCTCGTAATTGCCGCCGTAGGCTTGGTACTGCACGATCTCGATGTTTGGGTCGTTGGAGGCAAAGAAGTCCGCCAAAAACAGCTTGCTCGCCCCGTTGGTCAGCGTGTAATCGCCGTCCGCGAGCGGCGGCTTGTTGTTCCGCAACAGCCCGAAAACGCCGACCGAGTTCTGTGTCCCGACATACACCTTGCCGTTCGCGATCGCGGGCGCGACAAACTTATTGCCGCCTCCGAAAGAATCGCGGGTGCCAGCCTGGTTTGAGTTGTACAGCTCCGTCGCGAGATTGTTGGCGTCGTAAGCATGCAGCACGGCGGTGGAGGCGTTCTCGGGTGCCCACACAATGCCGTTGCTGCCGCCGAAGGCAGACACGCTCGGCGTTGTACCTGGATACCCAAAGGTTTCAGGCGTGGAGGAGCTGGGAGAGCTTGAAAGCAGTGCCGCATTGAGATCAAACGAGCGGAGCGCGCTCGCGACCGAGCCCCAGTACAGGTGATTGTTGAAGCGTGCCGGGCTCGACCAAACGCCGTTCGACAACGCCCCTGAAAGCTGTTGGTACAAGGTCGAGTCCGCGCCGGGATTGAACTTGCCGAGGTTTGCCGTATCGAGTACGTACAGGTTTGAATCCTTGCCGGCAGCCACCGCAAGGCTGCGGGTCGCGCCCTTGCCGTCGGCTTGCGGCGGCAGCAGCAGCAAGCCCGCGGAGCCGAGGTCGGCATCGACGCTTGACTCCGACACTGTGTTGTACATCGTCCAGTAGTCGATTACCTGCAGCCCTTGCTTGGTAAAGGCAAGCTTCACCACCGAGTTGCCGTAATCCCCTTGCGATGGGAAACCGGCACTGTTCAAGCTGGTGTCGAAGGTTCCGTTGCCGAGCGAGATGTACAGGTTTCCAGCCGCATCCGCCGCCGGGCCCGCGCCCGCATTCCAGGGCGCTGCATCGCTGCCGTTCGGCGCGAAGTTAAATACACCTGTTTGCGAACCGTTGGTTGTATCGTAAGCAAGCATCCAGCCGGAGTAGGGCCGGATATCGCAATGCGAGCCCCAGGTGGTGACCAGGTTGTTGCCGACCAGCAGCAGACCGGGGCGCTCTTTGTACTGGCCAGGGTTGAAGGTCACGGTTACCCCGTTGGAACCGTCGCCCTTGCCCGGGACCGACGCCGTGACGTTCATGGGCGAGCTGGCCGCTTCCGCCCCGGTCGTGAGCGCGAGCGCATGGACGCGCTGATGGTAAGCGCCGGAAGCGTCCTTGCTCATTGCCACCGCGTACAGCACTCCCTTCGCGAGATCGATCACCGGGGTGGCGGTCACACCGATTTCTGGCGTCACCTGCCCGCAATTGCGGCTGTCGGAGGTGGTTTCGCCCCCGGGCAGCAGCGAGGTCTTCCAGAGCGGGGCACCAGTATCAGCGTCAAAGGCATAGACGCTGTCGTGCTCGGTCGCGACAAACAGGACGTTGTGGATGCCCTTCGTTCCCACACGCAACGCGGATACATACAGCGGCTCCGCGTCGACCTTGCCGTCCACCGCGAGATTGAACAGCAGCCCGAAGTTCGCGGCATTCACTTTGGCGGGCGTAAGGTTGGCTTCCTGCAGGTTCTGCCCGGAGCGGGCATTGTCGTTGTGCCATGTCAGGATGTTGACT
>CAXTUV010000524.1:0-2420 GCA_964247445.1 uncultured Acidobacteriaceae bacterium
GTGTTCTTGACCGTGACCACGGCGAGCTGCGCGTGCGCTTGCCGGTCGAGCGCGGCGCAGAGCTGGTTCATGTGCGCGGCGGCGGCTGCGGAAAGCACATGCCCATCGTCACTGACGTAAGCCGTGGGACGCGGCAGGTCGTGCACAGCCTGGGCAATGCCGAGCGGCGCGAAGAGAAACACGAAACAAAGAACGAGCCGCCGCATGCAGCCCTTATTGTAGCGGCAGCCCGCGGCTTTACAGCCCTTTGCCGTTCAGCGGGACATTGTGCGCCTGCGCCATCTGCTGCGCGGCCTGCAGGTGGCCCTGGATCACCGGGACACTCTTGCTCGCGGCATCCTTTTCAGGCTGCAACTGCCCGCTGTCGGCTTCCTTCTTGAAGTCTTTCAGGTCCTCGTTATGATCGCGCACCATCTGCGCGATGTAGGCGTTGTCGAAATCCGCACCGCTCTTGCCGGCCAGTGTGTCGTAAAGCTTTTGATCTTTCTTGGAGAGATCCGTGGGCGGGTTGACTCCGGCCTGCGCCGCAATAGGTGCCATTTCTTGGTTCAGCTTGGTGTGATCTTCCACCATGCGCTGGCCGAACTGCTTCACATCGTCGCTTGTGCTTTTCTGCTGCGCGAGCTGGCCGGCCTTGATTTCGAAGTTGCTGCCTTGAGCGGCTTTCTTGAGGAAGTCCTTGTCCTGAAACGATGCCGCGTTCGGTCCGCCGGCATTGGCCCCAAGCTGGTCGAGGCCCGATGTGCCCGGGACTGTGCGCGTGCCGGATGTACCGGCTGACCCAGCCTGCCCGATGCCCCCGCCCTGCGATGGCGCGGCTTGACCGATCCCGGCAGGGCCTAACAGCATTGCACCGCATAAGGTCGCGGCAAAAAGCATAGGTGTTTTCATGGCGAAACTCCTTCGAAGGCAAAGCCTCCTGTACGGTAAGGCGCGGTTTGCGGCTTCCGCGTTGCCCGCGGGGGTTGAGCGCCCGCTATGCTGGAAGGATGACGCCCGCACCGCCGCTTGCCCGACGCGACCCCCGCCCCACAATCCTGCACGGACACACGCTCCAGGACAACTACGGCTGGCTGCGAAACAAGGACTCAGACGAGGTGCTCGAGTATCTGCGGGCTGAGAACGCGTATACCGACGCCGTGATGGCACCGACCAAACCATTGCAGGAAGCGCTTTATGCCGAGATGCTGGGGCACATCAAGCAAACCGACGTGAGCGTGCCCGCGCGCGAGGGCGCGTGGTGGTACTACGCGCGCACCACCGAGGGCTCGCAGTACCCGGCGTACTGCCGTAAGCGCGGCACCCCGGAGTACGACGAGAGTGCCCCGGAAGAGGTGTACCTCGACGTCGAAAAGCTCGCCGAGGGGCAAAGCTTCATGGCCGTGGGCGCGATGGATGTTTCAGATGATGGCAACCTGCTTGCGTACACGACCGATACCACTGGATTTCGCCAGTACACGCTTTATGTAAAAGATTTGCGCTCCGGCGAGCTCCTGCCCGAGACGGTCGAACGAGTCGGATCGATTGTATGGGCGGCCGACAATCGCATGCTGTTCTATACGGTCGAGGATGAGGAACAGAAGCGGCAGTACCGGCTGTACCGGCACGCCCTAGGCACGCCTGTTGCCGACGATACGCTGGTGCTGGAAGAGCCTGACGAGCGCTTCAATCTAGGCGCGGGGCGGACGCGCGACGGCGTTTACGTCGTGGTTGAAAGCGCGAGTCATACGGCGAGCGAAGCGCGGCTGCTGCGGGCTTCCGACCCGCTTGGAGAGCCGGAGCTGATCGCGCCCCGGCGCGAGGACATGGAGTACTACCCGGACCACCGGCATGGACTCTTGTACATCCGCGTCAACGACGCGGGCCGCAACTTTCGGCTCGTGACCGCCCCGGTCGAAACTCCTCGCGAGTGGACAGAGCTGATCCCGCACCGCGAGGACGTGATGCTTGAGGATGTCTCGCTGTTCGACGGCTTCGCGGTCGCGTCAGAAAGGCGCGGCGGGCTGGAGCACCTGCGGGTCTTGCATTTTTCGGGGCGCGGGCCGGAGATCACGGGCGAAGCGGCGATTGCTTTCCCCGAGCCGGCCTACAGCGTGCACCTGAGCGCCAACCGCGAGTTCGAAACCGGGCTGCTGCGGTATGCGTACCAGTCGCTGGTCACGCCCGCTTCAGTCTTCGATTACGACGTGCGTACCGGCTCTTCGACGCTCAAGAAAGAGCAGGAGGTGCCGGGCGGCTTCGACCGAGCACTGTACTGTTCGGAGCGGGTCGAGGCCGTCGCGCGAGACGGGACGCGGGTGCCGGTCTCGCTTGTATACCAGCGCGGGACGGCGCTGCCCGAAGCGCCGCTGCACGTGTACGGCTATGGCTCTTACGGGTACTCGCTGCCGCTCGGCTTCAGTGCGAACCGGCTCGCGCTG
>CAXTUV010000525.1:0-2409 GCA_964247445.1 uncultured Acidobacteriaceae bacterium
GCTGCCCACCCTGCGCTCCCGCATGGCCGCCTTCGCGCTCGCGCCGCTTTCGGTGGCTGAACTTGAAAGCCTCCTCGAAGAGCGCCGGCCGACGCTGAAGCCGGGGGAGCGCGCCCTGGTCGCTCGCCTGAGCGAGGGCGCAGTCGGCGCGGCGCTCGGCTTCGACCTGCCGGCCTACTTGGAAAGCCGATCCCAGGCCCTGCTCGTCCTGCGCACGGCACTGCGCGAGCCGGATTGGTCCGCGCTGTTCCGCGTGACGGAAACCTTTCGCGCGGGCGCGGAAGGTCAGGTTAAGACACAGGCTCTCCTAAGCGCTCTGCGCAGTCTCCTGCGCGACCTCATGCTCGCGAAGGCAGGCCAAGCCGGCATGGGCCGCAATATGGATCTCGCGCGGGAGCTTTCGTCCCTCGCCGAGGGCGCGTCGTTCGCCTGGGTCGAGGGCGCGGTACGCTCGATCGATGAGGTGGAAACCGGGATGCGCCGCAACCTGTTGCGGTCGCTGTCAATCGACAGCATGGCGGCGGCGCTTTCTGCCTCCGCCGAACGGCGGTAATGCGGTAATCCTCAAAAGGCATTGCGGCCCGTGGGTTCGCTGCGCTACACTCCCCAGAACTCCAAAAGACAGCTTGCTTGAAGGGTGCCCGAGCGAATCCCATGGCCCATGCCGCCAAGCCTTTCCCGCCAGTTCCGCGCCCCGCTGCATCCCTACAAACTTCGCCGGAAGCGCCGAACACGGCCGGTCCGCGCAAGCTGATCAGCCCGCGCCTGCCCGGCGGGGCACGGCCTGTGACGCTCGCTCCCCGCCGCCTTCGCGGGCCTGTGCCCCTGGTGCGGCACGAAGCCCCACCACTCAGCCGGCCGGCGGGCGCGAGCCATGCCGAGGCGCTCTACCTACAAAAGCAGGTGCATGCGCAAACCGAAATGGTGTTTGTGTTGGAGGACGGCGCGCAAATTCGAGGAGTGATTGAGTGGTTCGACCGTGATTCGATCAAGGTTCGCCATGTCGCGCGCACGCTGATCTTTAAGCGCGCGATCAAATACATGCACAAAGCTCCGAGTCTCTAACCCTTCGCCGCGAGCAGGTTTTTCTCGATCAGCTCGACCAGCGCCCGCTCTTCCCGCCGCAGCGCGTGCTCATCTTTCAGTTCTTCCTCGACCTCGCGCTTAATCTCCTCGGTGACGGCGTGCAGCGTTTTGCCGCCCAGGTAAGCCTCCAGCACCACCGGGTGCACATAGCACTTGCGGCAGATCGAAGGCGTATTCCCCAGCCGCGCCGCGACAGATTTAATCGCCTCGACAACATTCTTTTTCGCCTGCGTTTCGGTTGCAAACGGCTCCAAGCCGTGCAGCATCTCGCACGCCAGCACGGAGCCGGCCCAGGTGCGGAAGTCCTTCGCCGTGAAGTGCTCGCCCGTGATCTCGTGCAGGTACTCGTTCACGTCGGAAGAATCGATCGAGTGCCGCTCGCCCTCTTTGTCGAGGAACTGGAAAAGCTCATACCCCGGAATATCCGAGCAGCGCTTGACGATCCCGGCAAGCCGGCGGTCGCGCAGGCTGATCGTGTGCTGCACCCGGCTTTTGCCCTGGAACGAGAACGTGATCTCCGAGCCTTCCACCTCCACATGCTTATTCCGCATCGTGGTCAGTCCGTAGCTCTTGTTTTCCTTCGCGTACTCGGCGTTGCCGACGCGGATGTGCGTTTCCTCCATCAGCTTGACGATGGTCGCGAGCACCTTGCGACGGGGTAGGCCGGGCAGGCTTAAATCCTGCTCTACGTGCTCGCGGATGCGCGGCAAGGCCGCGGCGAAGTGCATCATGCGCTCGTATTTGGTCTCGTCGCGGGTTTCGCGCCATTTTGGGTGGTAGCGGCTCTGCTTACGTCCCTTCACGTCGCGTCCCGTGGCTTGCAGATGGCCGTTCTCACGGGGAGAAATCCACACGTCCGTCCATGCCGGGGGAATCACGAGCGACTTGATGCGGCCCAGGGCTGCTTCATCCCGAACCGGCTTGCCCTGGGGGTCGAGATACCGGAAGTGTTTGCCGCGCTTCACACGCCGGATACCCGGCTGTCGGTCGGACACGTAGCGCAAACCTGCGGCGCGGGCGGACGCGGCGGGGTCGTTGATGGGTTCAGGCAGCGCGGGAGGTTGGGGGGCGCGTTGAGGACTTGCTCCACTCATGCCGGGTAGGATGCCTTCTGGAGATCAGCCTTGAAAGTAGTGCGCCGAGGTTTCCATGTCGGCGAGCAGCCCTGGCTGCCTCGGCTCCCACCCGAGGCGCTCCCGCGTCAGCGTACTTGATACCGGACAGTCCACCGCCGCAAACCTCCCGAACCATCCGAAGTGCTCCAGCAGTTTGCTCTCGACCGGCAACCCCCGGCGCCTCCCGATAACTTCCGCGATCTCCCGC
>CAXTUV010000526.1:0-2408 GCA_964247445.1 uncultured Acidobacteriaceae bacterium
ACCGAAAGCAGGTCATAGGCCCGTTTGCGCTGCTGCCACAGCGGCGCGCGGCCCGTCGCCCGCTTGCGGGGCAGCAGCAGCGCCCGCGCGGCGGACTCGCGAAATTTCGCGGCAAACAACGCGGTCGCGCCCAGTTGTCGCAGCACATGGCCCGTCGCTTCTTCCGCGTCAAGCAGCAGCATATCGGCGTCCGGCGCTTTATCAGCCTCCGGGAAACGCAGGCAAAAGCCGTCGTCGGCCCACATCGCTTCCACATCCGGGCCGCCGCTCGCCCGGATTCGGCCCGTGACGGCCATCGCCCAGGGCGCATGCACCCGCGAGCCGAAGGGTGTGAGCACGCACACGCGCCAGTCGCCCAGCTCATCGCGGACGCGCTCGATGACGATGGTGCGGTCGTCCGGCACGGTAGTGGTCGCGATCTCCTGGTCGGCCAGGTAGCGCAGCAGGTTTTCGCCGGCGCGGGCGTCCAAGTCGTGCTCGCGGACCAATCTGGCCAGGGCAACGTTATGCGGTTGCGCGCGCAGCTCTCGGGTCAGCGCGCCGATGCGCCGTCCGAACTCCAGCGGCCGTCCCGCGTTGTCGCCGTGCCAAAAAGGCATCTTGCCCGGCTCGCCCGGTGCTGGGGAAACGAGCACCTTATCGTGCGTAATCTCGTCGATACGCCAAGTGCTCGCGCCCAGGATAAACGTGTCGCCGTTGCGCGACTCGAACACCATCTCCTCGTCGAGCTCACCCACGCGGATCGGCTTTTTCTCGGAACCGGACAAAAAGACGCCGTACAGCCCGCGGTCGGGGATAGTCCCGCCGTTCAAGATCGCAAGCCCCTTCGCGCCTTGGCGCGGAGTTACGTTACCAGTAACGCGATCCCAGGTCACACGTGGCCGCAGTTCCGCGAATTCGTCCGACGGGTAGCGCCCGGCAAGCAGATCGAGCACACCCTCGAATGCCCCGCGTGACAGCTCGGCGTAGGGCGCGGAGGAGCGCACCATCCCATATAGCGCGTCCACGTGCAGCCCGGGCGAGCGCTCGTCATCGATCTCAGCCTTAAGCTTTTTCTTGGTCGGCTCCCGCCATGCAAGCGCGGGCGGCTGCGCCACGATGGC
Organism: uncultured Acidobacteriaceae bacterium; assembly: GCA_964247445.1. GTDB lineage: Bacteria > Acidobacteriota > Terriglobia > Terriglobales > Acidobacteriaceae > EB88. The sequence continues at coordinate 1,104 of CAXTUV010000526.1, forward strand.
GACCATCTGCTGTGCCAGCACATCGAGTGGGTTGCGCAGGAAACGCGTGGACTCGACCAGCCCCTCGTGCATTGCGCGTGTTACGGCTGCGCAAGCAAGCAAATCCGCCCGGTACTTGGGGAAGATGATGCCCTCGCTCGCCGCGCCCACCGAGTGCCCGGCTCGCCCGATCCGCTGCATCCCGCTCGCTACTGAGGGCGGCGCTTCAATCTGGATCACCAGATCGACCGCGCCCATATCGATGCCGAGTTCGAGCGAGGAGGTTGCGACCAGCGCCTTGATCTTGCCCGCTTTCAGCAGCTCTTCGATCTCCGACCGCTGCGGGGCGGCTAGCGACCCGTGGTGCGCCCGGGCGACGTTTTCCCCGGCAAGCTCGTTCAGCGCGCCCGCGAGCCGCTCCGCAATACGGCGGCTGTTCACGAAGATCAGCGTGGACACGCGCTCGCGCACGATCTCGAGCAGGCGCGGGTGGATCGCGTTCCAAATAGAGGTGCGCTTGGGTCCCTGCGAAGCCGCGCCGGACGGCAGCTCCTGCATCTCGCCGAGCTTCGCCATGTCCTCGACCGGCACATCAATGCGCAGCTCCAAGCGCTTCGGCTCGGCGGCATTGATGATCGTCACCGGGCGATAGCGAGCGGCGGTATCCGTTACTGGTAACGCACTCGGCCGGAGATTGTCGGCGACCGCCTCCGGCTCGCTGGTCCACTCGCGCTCGCTTTCTTCGCGGATGTTCTCGGAAACAGCAGGTTGTTCGGAGGCCCGCGGCGCGGCCCCTGCTAGAAAGTGCGCGACCTCTTCCAGCGGCCGCTGCGTCGCCGAAAGGCCAATCCGCTGCAACGGCTTCTCGGTAATGGCTTCCAGCCGCTCCAGCGACAAGGCCATGTGCGCCCCGCGCTTGGTCGGTACCAGCGCGTGGATCTCGTCGATGATGATCGTCTCGACGGTCCGCAAGGATTCGGCGGCGTCGGAGGTGAGCAGCAGATACAGCGACTCGGGCGTGGTGATCAGGATCTCGCCCGGGTCCCGCCGAAACCGCGCCCGGTCCCGCTGCGGGGTGTCGCCGGTGCGCACCGCGATCTCCGGCGTCCGAAACGCAACCCCGCGCTGCCGTGCCATGTTCGCGATGCCCGCGAGCGGCGAGCGCAGGTTCCGCTCCACGTCGACTGCAAGCGCCTTGAGCGGGCTGATATAGATCACCTTGCAGCCGCCCGACCGCTTCTTGCCTTTCGGGGTACCGGCCAAGCCGCCGAGCATGAGCCTGTCCAAACACCACAGGAACGCCGTCAGCGTTTTGCCCGTGCCGGT
>CAXTUV010000527.1:0-2406 GCA_964247445.1 uncultured Acidobacteriaceae bacterium
TCTGAGCGGTATCCCGGGTTACACGGTCGGCGGGACCGTCCATGTGCTCGCGAATAACCTGATCGGCTTCACCGCGGAAACCGCCGAAACCAGCTCGTTCCGGTTCGCTTCCGACGCCGCCAAGCGCCTGCCCATCCCGGTGTTTCACGTCAACGCTGAAGACCCGGAAGCCGTGCTGCGCATCGCCGCCCTCGCGGTTGACTATCGCTATGAGTTCGGCACCGATGTCGTCGTCGACCTGATCGGCTATCGGCGGCACGGGCACTCCGAGGTCGACGACCCCACAATTACCCAGCCCCGTCGTTACGCTCGCATTAAGGACCACCCGCCGCTTTCTGAGCTTTACGCCAAGCGCCTCGGCGTGGATATTTCAGCCGAAACCCGCGCCATCCAGGACGAGTTCACCGAGGCGCAGCGCGCCGCGCATGAAATCCAGCAGACAGCCACCCTTGCCACACTGCCCGAGTATTGGTCGCCTTACGCCGGGGGCCGCTACAAGGCGGAGTACGAGCGCGAAACGGGTCTCGGGCGCGAGGACGTGACCCGGCTCGGACGCCTGCTCTGCGAGTACCCGCGTGAGTTCCGCATTCATCCCAAGCTCAGGAAGCTGCTGGAGCAGCGTGAGGAAATGGCGCGCGGCGAGCGCCCGTTCGACTACGGCATGGCCGAGGCCGTCGCGCTTGCCTCGCTCTTGGAGCAGGGAACCGCCGTCCGCCTCAGCGGGCAGGACTCCGAGCGCGGCACCTTCAACCAGCGCCACTCCGTGCTGATCGACACCGAAACCGAGCAGCCTTGGATACCTCTGGAGCACATCGCGCGGGGGCAGGGCCGGTTTGAAGTATACAACTCCGCCCTGAGTGAGGCCGGGGTACTCGGCTTCGAGTACGGCTACAGCCGCGACTACCCGGAAACCCTCGTCTTGTGGGAAGCGCAGTTCGGCGATTTCGCGAACGGCGCGCAAACCATCATCGACCAGTTCATTTCGTCCGGCGAGGACAAGTGGGGGCTGCTCGCGCATGTGACCCTCCTGCTGCCCCACGGCTACGAGGGGCAGGGCCCGGAGCACTCAAGCGCGCGCATCGAGCGCTACCTCCAGCTTGCCGCGCACGACAACATGCAGATCACGCAGCCCTCGACCGCGGCGCAGTACTTCCACCTGCTGCGCCGGCAGATGCTGCGCCCCTGGCGCAAGCCGCTGATTGTGTTCACGCCGAAGAGCATGCTGCGCCACCCGGACGCGCTTTCCACGATCGAAGATTTCGGCCGGCCCGCGTTCCAGAATGTCCTGCCGGATACTTTCGCGCGGGAAGCACGCCGCGTTCTCCTGTGTACCGGAAAAATCGGCCACGACCTTCGCGTGGAGCGGGAAAAGCGCGGTACGCGCAACGTCGCGATCGTAATGCTCGAACAGATGTATCCTTGGCCGGAGGCCGAGCTGAACGCGGCGCTCAGCGCGCACGGGCAAGCGCGCGAGATCGTGTGGGTGCAGGAAGAGCCGGAAAACATGGGCGCGCTTCAGTTCGTCATGCCGCGCCTGCGCCGGCTGGTGCACGACGGACGGCCCGTGCTGTCGATCAAACGCTCCGCCGCCGCGAGCCCCGCGACCGGCTCGGCGAAGGCGCACGAGATGGAGCAGCGGACGCTGGTGGATTTGGCGTTGACGGTAGGGGACTAAGGCTGCCAGGGGTTAACAATGGACAGCGGCAGGTCTGTGAAGTGGCTTGTGTTGCGGGTCACCAGCGCCAGCTTGTGCACATGGGCCGTGCCGGCAATCAACATATCTTCCACCGGCCGAGCGCGGCTCGCGCAAAACTCCGCCCAGCTGTCCATGACGGCTCGATCCACAGGCAAGAGCTGCCGCTGGAAACGCTCGAATATTCTTTCCATCCAAATGCCCAGTCCGGCTGCGATGGGAGCACCTTTTCGCTCCGCCATGATCAGCCCCTTGCGCAGCTCACCGTAAGTAACGACGCTCAGAAATGTGCGCTTGTCATCCATTCCGGAGAACAAGCGCAGAACGCCCTCGTGCGGTCTGCGCTTGCCCAGTTCCGAAATGACATTAGTATCGAGCAGGAATCCTTGGCTACCGATCTTCAAAGCTGAACTCGCGCGGCAGGCTGTTCTCCCGCTTGAATAGTTCGTCAATCTCCCCGTCGGGGAGGTCCAGCTTAGGAAATGCCAGCAGGTGTTCAACAAAGCTGCGCTCAGGCTGACCCTGCAAAGCGGGCAGCGGATAATCCTTCACGGAAACAATCACGACTTCCTCCTTGCCATGCCGCGTAATAAACTGCGGCTGCCCGAGTCGCGCTTTTTCAACGACTTCGCTGAAGCGCGCTTTTGCACTCTGCAGCTGCCAAGTACTCGCTTGAGGTCTCATGCAAAGAACATATCACTAGTCAGTCTAGT
>CAXTUV010000528.1:0-2398 GCA_964247445.1 uncultured Acidobacteriaceae bacterium
CGCCCGTGCGCGTGCCGACCCGGTCCATCAAGCGCCCGGCCAGCAGCAGCCCGCACGAGTACGCGACCTGAAACGCATTCACGATGTTGCTGTAGCCGCGCTCGGTCCACCCGAACTGGTGCTGGAGCGCGGGCGCGAGGATGCCGAGCACCGGCCGGTCCATGTAATTGATGGAGGTGGCAAGGAAAAGCATGGCGCAGACGGTCCAGCGCACGCGGCTGGTTTGAACCTGCGGGGCGGCGGCGGTGCTCATCGCACTGGCCTCGCTTGGTTTAGCTGGCTCATCCCATACCCGGCTGTTAAGAAGAAGACGCTTGCCGCCGGAATTGCAAGCGCACCCGCGAGGGTGAGGCGCAGAAGAGAAGCAACGGAGTTTTCCCGCCTGATCCGCAGCATCGCAACCACGGCAAGCGCATACGGAAGAATAAGCATGAGAGCCGATGCCGTCCCCGGAACCCACCGCTTGTACCGGATGGAGAGGAAGCCGTGCCCAACTGCGTTGACCGCCGAAGCAAGGATCGCCGTTTTTAACATCCCGGCGAGCGCCCGCGACTTGCCGGTAGATGCGCCGAAGCTCAACGCCGCAGCCGCACACGTCATCAGCACAGCCGCATTGCGGATAACAGCCCGTGTTTTAAGTCGCTCGGGTAAGTGCTCCATGTAAATGCCCGCGAACTCATCGAAACGGCAGTATTCTTCGGCATTGTGCAGCCCGAGTACGACGGGGTACAGCAAGTGCAGCCTCCGCCAATTCATCGGCTCCCTCCCGCCGCGTTCGTCACAGCTTGTATGCCTTCTTCACGAGCCCGTTGGTGAGCTCATACGCAAGCTCGGCGGCTTCGTCTTCGTCGAGCCGGTGCTCGGCGACCAGCCTCGCCAAGAACGCGCAGTCCACGCGCCGGGCAACACCGTGCCGGGCCGGGATCGACAGAAACGCGCGGGTGTCGTCGTTGAAGCCGACCGTGTTGTAAAAGCCCGCCGTTTCGGTCGCCTGCTCGCGGAAGCGCATCATGCCCTCCGGCGAGTCATGAAACCACCAGGGCGGCCCCAGCTTGAGGCACGGGTAGTGCCCGGCGAGCGGGGCGAGCTCGCGGCTGTAGGTCGTTTCGTCGAGGGTGAACACGATTAGGGTCAGGCCGGGCTCGTTGCCGTATAGGTCGAGCAGAGGCTTGAGGGACTGCGTGTACTGGGTCCCTTTCGGGATATCCGCGCCCACATCACGCCCGAACCGCTGGTGCAAGGCATGATTGTGGTTGCGGAACGACCCGCAATGCAGCTGCATGATCAAGCCATCGCTTAGGCTCATCCGGGCCATTTCAGTCAGCATTTGCGCGCGGAACAGCTCAGGGTCGCCGCCGCCCGAGAGCACGCGCCGGAACAGCTGCTCGGCTTCGGCGTGCGGCAGGTTCACGGTACGCGCGGAAGGGTGGCCGTGGTCGGTCGCGGTCGCGCCTTGCTCCTTAAAGAACGCCCGCGCCTTACGGAGCGCCTGTAAGTAGCCCGTCCAGCTTTGGGCATCCTCGCCGTACATTTCCCCCAGCGCCAGCACGTTCTCGCGGAAGCCGGGGAACTCAGGGTCTACGCAGGAGTCCGGGCGGAACGTGGGCAAGATGCGCCCCCAGCCTTCCTGCCTCAGCGCGATGTGGTCCGCGAGCGCATCCACGGCGGAGTCCGTGGTGGCCAGCACCTGGATGCCGAACCGCTCGTAGAGCGCACGGGGGCGGAATGCGGGCTCAAGCAGCTTGCAGGCGATTGTGTCGTAATACAGGTCCGCCGTGGTCGCGCTCAGCCTTTCGTTCAACCCGAACAGCTCCGCGAAGCACCAATCCAGCCAAAGCCGGGTGGGCGTGCCCCGGAACAGGTGATAGCGAGCGGCGAACAGCCCCCAAGCCGCGCGCGGGTCGACCTCCGCACCGCCCACACCCAAGTCTTCCAGATGCACATCGCCCTGCGAATACAACATGCGAAACACATAGTGGTCGGGGGTGAGGAACAGCGCAGTGGGATTGGGAAATGGCTCATTTCGCGCGAACCAACCGGCCTGCGTGTGCCCGTGCGGGCTGTAGATGGGCAGCCGCTCGACCTCCGCGAAAAGCCTGCGGGCGATAGCCCGAGTCTCGGGGTCCGCGGGGAAAAGCCGGTCTGGGTGGAGCAGCGCCATTAGGAAAGTCTGAGTCTACCCGCGCCGGCGGGCGCTTGTCGCCATTACTGGTTGACGCCGCTCGCGAGGAACCCGCCATCGACAGCAAGAATCTCACCGTTTACGAAGCTCGCGGCTTCTGAGGCGAGGAAGACAGCCGCGCCGGCGACCTCGTCCGTGCGCCCGAAGCGGCCCATGGGGGTGCGCAGCAGCAGCTCGCGTCCGCGCTCCGTACCTTCGAGCAGTTCAGTGTTGAGC
>CAXTUV010000529.1:0-2398 GCA_964247445.1 uncultured Acidobacteriaceae bacterium
TTCAATGGAGCTCGGAACTACTTGGGTCTCCAGTATTAGTAGATTAATCATTTAATGCTTTAGTACATAAATCATTTAGTTTTCTAAGTACTTAATCAGCAGATGCGTAACGAGGTCCGACGCATCCCGGCCCGTTTCATCCTCCCATTTCCGCTCCGCCCGCTTCCGCAGTTCTTTCGGCACGTAGACGGTGAGCCGCTTGTAGTCGGCATTGCTGATTTTCCCTTCCCCTCTGGTCCATGCTTTGTCGGCCGGTGTTGCCGTCGGCGTTTTCACCTTCGCGGGCTTCCTCGGCGCGGCCGGTTTCGCTTCCCTGCGCTTTTCTCCCGTCGGTGCGTCAAGATTTCCAAACGACTTCGCTAGGTCCATCCTTCCAGCTCCTTCCCTGCCTTGGCGTAAGCGTCCCATGCTCGCGCCGCGTTTCTGTCTTTTACCTGGTTGACCACCTCGCCCGAAGCCGAAGCTTTGATAAACGCCTTCAGGTCAGGTATTTCTGTCTGCATGACGGGAGCCTTGATCGCGGCCAACAGCCGGCGAAGCTCCGACGCTTCCTTGGCTGCGTCCGGCGCAACCTGAGTGAGCAGAACGGCGAACTTATCCGGCCCGATTTGCCGTAAAGCGGCGATGGTACGGGCGAGCTTCTGGATATCCATGGGCTTCGGCGGGCTCGGGATCACGGCCACGTCGCAAAGCGGGTACACGGCGCGCAGGTCTTCCATACTCGGAGCCTGGGCGGGGTCAATCACGACGTGCGCGTAATGAGGCAGCAGCTTGCGGGCTTCCGTATCGGGTGCTACCCGGAACGGGAAGCCGGGTCCGCGCGCCGCATACTCTGTCGCGCTCTCGTCGGCGTCGAACAGCACGGTGGGCGCGAGCGCCTGGAAATAGGCGGCCAGATGGACGGCCGTTGTTGTCTTCCCGACCCCGCCTTTATGGGCGAGCACCGCTATCTTCATGGCTCTATACCCCTTGCTGCCGTCTGATCTCGGCTAGGTCGTCGTTGATCTGTTCCGGGGTCAACACCCAGCCTTGCTCCTGTGGGAGCCGCGCAATCACCTGGAGTTTGAAATCCTGGTAAAGCTCCCGCGCCTGCTCATCATCCCCAAGATGGTCGGCGAGTATGGCGAGCGCGAGCTGGGCAGGACCGCTGCCGCCATAGCCCCATTGAAACCCGGTCGGGCTGTGGCTCCGCAAATCCAAACGCGGGTCGAGAGGGTGGCGTGAGCCGCCTTCCTCGGTGCGGTACACCTTTGCCTCTTTGTCTTCCTGCGCGATAAAGCCTAAGTAGTACATCGTCCGCTCCTAGTGATTAGGTGACTGAATGACTGATAGTTTAATCATTCAGTCAAGCATAGGCAAGCGAATCATGCGGCTTCCCGCTGCTCGTCTTGTTCCTGAGCAACCATGCGGCATATGGTCGGCTTGCCGTGCTCGTCCTTCTGCTCATAGCAGTCTCCGCAAATCAACACGGTGCTCGGCTTCGCCCATGCGTTCGTTCCACAATCCGGGCAGGTGTACTTTGTCTTGCTGGCGGCCTTCTTTGCGCGCTCCGTGCTGAACGGCTGCGATTGCCAGTTCAGGCGAAATCCGGTCGCCTCCAGCTTGGCGAAAGCTTGCTCGAAAGCTCCGCCTTCAATGATGAAATGCGTTACGCTCTGGCCGGTTTCCTTGCCGCTGCTGTCGCCGGTGGTGGTCGGCTGTAGGCCGATTTCCTTCATCTTTCCCGCCCATTGCTTGTCGTGGTAGCAGCGGCGCGGCGGCGTCCCGTGGCTCTGCTGCCAAACATGGACCATCTCGTGCGCGAGCGTGGACAAAATCAATTTGTCACTGCGGCCTGTGAATACATCAGGGTTCAGCGCCAACTCATGCGCCGTGATCTTTTCGCCCCGGCCCTCGAAACGATCCGGCGCGAAATAGCCCTTCGCTTTGGCATGACGCTGCAAAGTAACGAGTACGTGAGGCAGGGAATTGCTGAAAAGTTCTCCATTGAAAAAGCTGTACGCCGATTGAAAGGCTCGGTACTCGCGTTCAGCGATTGTCGGTTCTAGTGTTTCGTACGATACAGGAAAGCGATTCATGGGGCTGCTCCTATTAGGTGACTAGAAGATCAGTCTACCACTGTTTAGGTGATTAATGTACTAATCTAGCGAGGAGCTTTAACGTCATCCAATCGTTGGGGGTAGGGAAGTGCATTACATCGAACACACGATTTCTTTAGTAGTGACGGAAGACGAAAGCGAGGTCGCGGTTCAAGCGATGACCGATGCGTTGGAGAAGCTGCAAGAGGTACAGGGCGTAACGCTGTACGGCACGGAGTGGCGGGAGCAAGAAGTGCCGGAGCCGGAGAACGCGGCGGCAATGGGCCGGGATGCTTCGGACGATGCTGTGCGCGCGGGCT
>CAXTUV010000530.1:0-2393 GCA_964247445.1 uncultured Acidobacteriaceae bacterium
AAATAGCCCTTGCGTTGATATAGATCGCGAAGGCGGCGGTTGCCCTCATTCAGCAGATCCTCATCCACAGTTCCTTCCTGGTACACGGGGATAAGATTGCGGATGCTTCCCTGAGTGATCTTGATCCCGTTCACGACGACCACGACCTTATTACTCTGCATGACGTCGAAGGTATAGTTCACGTGGTTGGTCGGCTGGATGTAAGTTTTGTCCGCGAGCGAAACCTTGGATTCAAGCAGTTGCTGCTTTTGGTAGTGCGCGCGCAGCTTATCGAGCGCCGTATTGACGGTATCCCGGGTCACGCGTTGGTTGCGCTTCAGCTTGGCAGTCTTGCGAAATTTCTCCGGCGACAGCCCGGAGTTGCCGTTCACTTGTACCTCACCGACCCTTGCCTGCTGGCCCAAGGTGACCACATAGGTGACGTTCACCTGCTGATCTTTCGGGTCAACCGAATGACCTTCGAGCGCGGTCGCCTGGTAATAGCCATTGGTGACGAGCAGGGTTTGAATGCGCTGCAGGCCCCGGTCGAGCGTGGCCGGAGTGTACGGGGTCCCGGGACTCAGCTTGGTCGCGCCCACCAGCAGCGAAGTGAAGTTTTCGCTGCTTACGCCATCCACGTTGACTCGGCCGATAAACATCTGAGGCGTTCCGTCAAAGATGATCGACACTTCATCATTGGTGCGGATGCCGTCCACCTCGATGTTGGCGTACAGCCCGGTCGCGTACAAACGGCGCAGGCTCGAGCGGATCGCTTCCGGCTGCAAACTCTGCCCTACCTGGAGAGCCAACTCCGCCTGCAATGGCTCCAAGCGTTCCGGAGCCACACCCTTGAAGCTGATGCCGCTGACCCGCAAGCCGCGCCAGGCCAGCAGGCTGGCTGCGCCCGCGCCGACCGAGGAGGCAGGCGATTTCGTCGTCAAGGGATGCGCCTCGTCGTACGCCGGCAGTTTCGCCGCATCCGGCACGGTTTGCCCGCCGGGCGTCGGCGTGCTCCCGGTCTGTGATTGCTGCGCGGATGTGGCACCCTCCTGCGCGTACGCCAAGGGCGCGGAAGCGGCGAGAAGCAGAACTGCCGATGCGCGAATGAGTCGAGTTGTGGGGGAGTGGGGGAGCGGAAGCTCGCTTCTGGTGTGCAGCATTGTGGTGTCTTTACTCCAAGCATGCAGCCTTCCGGGCCGCGCACGCCAGAAGACTTTTCGCTTTCCCGGTTACCAATGGTGTGCCGTTCCGCCCTCGGCAACCCTTCCTATACTACTGAGGAGGGATTTGCTTGCCCATACAGACGATGCCCGGCGAGGAAAGGTACTCGCGCCAAATCCTGTTCGCGCCGCTCGGCGAGCAGGGCCAGCAGCGCTTGGCGGCTGCTCATGCGGCGATTGTCGGCGTGGGGGCCACGGGCGCGGCGCTCGCGGGGCTGCTTGCGCGGGCCGGGGTCGGAACGCTTACGCTGATCGACCGCGATTACGTGGAGCCGAGCAACCTTCAGCGGCAAATCCTCTTCGACGAGGCGGATGCCCGGGAAGCCCTGCCCAAGGCTGAAGCCGCGCGCCGGCATATCGCCCGGTTCAACAGCGAGGCGGACGTGCGGGCGCATGTCGCCGACCTCACCCCGGCGAACCTCCACATCCTTCTCGACGGAGCCGAGCTCATCCTGGATGCGACCGATAATTTTGAGACCCGCTACTTGCTGAACGATTACGCGATCGAGCAAGCAAAGCCCTGGGTATATGCGGGCGCGGTAGGCGCTGCGGCTGCGGGTATGAACGTGCTGCCGGGCGAGACCGCCTGCTTGGCTTGCCTATTTCCCGCTCCGCCTGCGGGTGCGGTTGAGACCTGCGATACGGCCGGCATTCTCGGCCCCGCGGTCAATCTGGCTGCTTCCATCTCCGCCGGGGAAGCACTCAAGCTGCTTTCCGGCAACCCGGGGGCGCTCAGGAAGACCTTTTTCACGCACAATCTGTGGACCGGCGACCGTGCCGAGCTTTCCGCCCGAACACCGCGGCCCGACTGCGAGGCATGTGGGGCCGCGCGCAACCTACGCCACCTGCGCGGCGAGGGCCGGCCTCACGTCACACTCTGCGGGCGCAACTCCGTGCAGATTCACGAGCGTGCGCGCCCGGTCGACTTCCCGGCCCTTGCCGCTCGTTTAGAACCGCTCGGGCAAGTGCGCTGGAACGGACTGCTGCTCCGCTTCACGCGCCCGCCGCACACCCTCACTGTATTTCCGGATGGGCGAACCCTCGTCCAGGGCACCACCGATACGGGTTTGGCGCGGTCGCTGTATGCCCGATTCCTGGGCAGCTGAGCGGTTTCAGCGGTTCTCGTAATGATCGCGATTGCTCCGGAACTGCTCTAGTAGAATGTGCGGAGGCTGTTCCCCAAGCATTCCGCAT
>CAXTUV010000531.1:0-2373 GCA_964247445.1 uncultured Acidobacteriaceae bacterium
GGCCTGCTGCCGGTCCGTTGGGGCAGGTCCACCAATTGCCGGAAGCGTCCACCGACCCGGAACCCAGATTGTCGACTCCCGTCGCAGGCCCGAAAAAGTCATTGAACTCAACTTGGACGAGCGAAGGCACTTTGGCGGTGACATCGTAGCTTTCATCCGCAACCACATTGCCGGTGATGATGGTGCCGGGAGCCGGCTGGAGCGAATAGATGTTGATGCCGGTCGGGCCGGGCGTTGCTGCGTCGGCGTCATCCGCCCCGTTATGGAGAATGATGTTGCCGACGATCACATTATCGCTGACCACCTGATTGGGAGCATGGCCGTGAAGCGAAACACCGGGGTGGCCGTTGTTTGTCAGCAAATTATTTACGACAACATTGCCGTACGACTTTGCGCCGGGTACGGACGCGAAGATGCCGACTCCCGCGCCGCCGCCTGCCTTGGCTCCGTCGTTGCTGGCGCTGTTGCCGTAAACGGTATTGTGGTAAACCCCGGGTGAGCTCGCCGCACCGGAAGCCGCGGGATGCGAGGCCATGGTGATGCCGCAAGCATAGGGATTGTCCCTCACCGTATTGAAGGTAATGACGTTGTCGTGGCTGGCACCCGTATAGTCTGAACCCAGGAAGCCTCCGGAGTTGCCGGTGACCGTGTTCGCGGTGATAACCGCGTGGTCGGCCCCCAGCAGATGAATCCCCTCGCCGCAGTCAGTCGACTCGCTGGTTTCATAGGAGGGTATGCCGGGGCAAGTGGCACTGGTGGCTGTCGGGACGAGCGCGCGGTTGTTATTCACCACTTGGTTGGAGGAAAGCGTGACGGACGAACTGTTGGCCACCAGAATGCCTTCAAAGTTCGCGTTCTCGACGGTAAAGCCGGAGATGTGCACTTGTGCCAGGCCGGGCGTGTCGAGCCCGTCCACAAAGAACCCGCGCGGCTGCCCGCTTGCATCCAGGGTGGCGCCGGTAGCGGCGATGGAGAGCGGCTTGGAGATGATGATTGCTTCGCGGTACGTGCCGGGCGCGACTTGGATAAGGTCATTGGCGCTTGCCGCAGCAACCGCGGAGGAGATGCTTGGGTAGCAACCGTTTGCCCCGGAAGCATTGACGCAGAGCGTGGCGGCGGAAGCGCAAGCGGCGGTGAACACCGCGCCGGAACCGACGAGGGCACGCATGGTAAGGAGGGAACCGGCTTTCATGGGAGAGATCCTTCGCAGTTACGCGGTTATCTGACAGCAGATTACGTTTGTAGCATAAAGGTCACACCTCCAGCTTCGCACCGTCGTTGATAAGGGTGAGCACAGGCTTAGGGGCGATCGTACTTGTGGCTTGGAAGGCAGATCCTTGCCGAATAGTTGAGGAATGCTGCCTCCTCCTCCGATTGAGTATCGATGAATGTGGCTTGTCGCCACGTTCGACAAAGACCGGCTTGCCTCTAAGAACACGATCTCTGCCCCGATACGCTCCGGTGTGCTTACCCTGCCGCTTACGCTATTCAGGACAGAGCCGTTCAGTAACGAAAGTCACTGAACAAGAATTGCAAAAAGGTCGATAAGGCTATTGGAGTTGGTGCGGCAGCAGACGCATGCGGTGATCGCGGCGAGGCTCTGCCTGAGTACAAGTTTCGGCCTTTACACAGAGCGGTAGGCCGGTCGTGCTGGGAAAGCGGTTTCCACCCAGTTGCCTTTAGCCGAACTGGGAGCGGATGTGAGTGACAGCACAGAAAACATTCTGATCGTCGATGATGAAGCCTTCAACTTGGACATGCTTTCCCGCCGTTTGCAGCGCAGCGGATTTCAGGTCTCCGCTGCCGGGGGCGGCCAAGAAGCCCTTAGGGCCATTGGGGAAAACAGCTTCGACCTTATGCTGCTCGATCAGATGATGCCGGAGCTGAGCGGCAGTGAAGTCCTGGCCGCGGTACGGACCCGGTTCACGCCGGAGCAGCTGCCCGTCATCATGGTCACCGCCGTCGCGGAAAGCGACCGCGTCGCCGAAGCGCTCGAAGCCGGGGCGAATGACTACATCACGAAACCGATCGACTATAAAGTAGCCCTGGCGCGCATCAAGGCGCAGCTCGCGCGCAAGAAGGCCGAGCATGCGCTCCGCCTCAGCGAGGAGCGGTACGCTCTTGCGGCCAAGGCCTCCCGAGACGGCCTGTGGGATTGGGACCTGCTGAGCGGAACGGTGTACTTTTCTCCGCGGTGGCGCGAGATGCTTGGCCTGGAAGATCAGCCGATCGAGCCGAAGATTGAACCGTGGTTTAGCCGCGTACTCGGGAGTGATCGCGAAGCGCTTGTCGAGGCCGTGCAGGCATGCGTGGAAGGCCGCAGCAGCGTGCTCCAGTGCGCCTACCGCATGCTGCGGGAGGACGGCGCGCTGC
>CAXTUV010000532.1:0-2368 GCA_964247445.1 uncultured Acidobacteriaceae bacterium
CGATACATGCCCATGTTGCGCTTGCCGTTGCGCGGGTCGCGCGTGATCACAAGCGGCAGAGTAATGTAGCGGCCGCCGTCCATGGGCCAGCACTGGAGAACGGGAAACTTCAGCACATCCACATCGGCCCCGCGCAGGATCACTTCCTTACAGGCCGCTTGGCGGCTCTTGATCGTGCGGGGGAAGAACCCACCCACATCCTTGAGCATTGGCAGCAGCTTCAGCTTGCCGACCAGGCCCTCGGGCACCTTCAGCTCCAGCAGTGTCTTGATCCGCCCAGCGACCTCGTCCAGCGAGTCCACATCAAGCGCGAGCTTCATGCGCCGTTCCGACCCGAACTGGTTCATCAGCACGCGCGCGCCGGGGTAGCCGGTGACTTTCTCGAACAGCAGCGCGGGCCCGCCGCCTTTGCTCTTCGACGCGCGATCCGTGATCTCGGCGATCTCCAGGAGCGGCGAAACCTCCTCGCGCACCCGCTTCAGCTCGCCCGCGCGCTCCAGCGCCCGCACCCACTCCCGCAAATCCTTGTATGCCAAATCAAGCTCCCAGCCCCATCCTATGCGAGGCGCTCGGGTTCAGAGGCGGGGGCGCTTGATGACGCGCAGCTTTCAGCTTGCCCGAGCGCTGCCGAAAACCGGCTCAGCCAAAGGCTGCACGGGTCCTTCCGTTCCGGCGATCGGCACCAGCGGGTAGCCGAGCTGCTTCCAGCCATCAAAGCCGCCCAACAGCGGCCGCACCCGCCGCACGCCGGCTTTGCGGATCGCATGCGCCATGCGCACCGCGGTCTCCTCGTTCGGGCAGGTGCAAAACAGCACCACATCGCGGTCCCGCGGCACATCCGCCGCCACCTCGACCAAGCGGTCCGGGGTCAATACTACCGCGCCGGGCAGGGTGCGTGGGTCCGGCAGGTAGTCCAGCGGATGCCGAAGATCGACCAGATACAGCGGCTCATTGTCCTGCATGAGCTGGCGCAAGGCTTGTGGGGTTAAGCGGTCCGTCCGAATTTCCTGAAACGCGCGCCGGCGGCGCACGATGCTGCTCACGATCCAAGCGGCGAGCAAGATCGCGAATAAGGCGACCGCGAAGTGCGCCACCCAGCTCAGGGCATGGGGGTGTTGCTTGAGGATGTCGCCCGCGAATCGGCCGCCCACGACAAAGGTAAGCGCCCATAGGAGAACACCGCCCGCATCGAATAGCAGAAACCGCCGGAACGGCATCCCGGTCTGCCCCGCGATGGCGCCCGCCATGGTGTTGAGTGCGGGCAGGAATTTCGCGACCAGCAGCGTGGCCGCCCCATGCTTGCCGAAATAGCCTTCCGTCCGCTGCACGCAGGTGTCGCGATTGGGTGACAGCCGGCAAAGTACCCGCACAACCCTATGCCCATAGCGCTTGCCGAGCACATACCAGCCGATGTCGCTGATGAGCGAGCCGCTGAGCACCGCGCCCAGAACAGCCGCGAGATGCAGTTTGTGCGTGGCGGTCAATGTACCCGCGGCAAGCAGCAGCGGCGCGGAGGGCAGAGGCAATCCCATCTGCTCGGCAAAAACCCACGCCGCGAGCACAAGGTAGGCGTGGCTGAGGAACAGTTGGGTAAAAAGCATGATGTGGACTCCAGGGAAGGTACAAAGTAGATGCGCGCCGACGTGTGGAAGACGCGCCGGTGCACACCCGCTCTGTCCATGCCGCACGGTAGGCGGCATCAGGGAGCTTACTGCTTAACGCGCACCTTCGGTTCGACCGAAAGCCCCGGGCGCAGAAGGTGGTCCGCGTCCTCGGTTTTGTCTCGCAGATCAATGCGGACGGGCACGCGCTGTACAACTTTCACGTAGTTGCCGGTGGCATTTTCAGGCGGAAACAGGCTCAGCACCGATCCGGTAGCTCCGCCCACCTGCGTTACGATGCCGTCGTACCTGCGCCCGCCGTACGCATCCACGCTGACCGTCACCGGCTGGCCGGCGCGCATGTAATGCAGCTGTGTTTCCTTGAAGTTAGCTGTGATCCAAATATCGTCCAGCGAGACCAAGTTCGTCATGT
This sequence comes from uncultured Acidobacteriaceae bacterium, assembly GCA_964247445.1. GTDB lineage: Bacteria > Acidobacteriota > Terriglobia > Terriglobales > Acidobacteriaceae > EB88. The sequence continues at coordinate 2,035 of CAXTUV010000532.1, forward strand.
TTTGGCCGATGGAAACATTTTGGCCGACTTCCACGCTTTTTCGCGTCACAATGCCGTCTACCGGAGCGACAATGCGCGTGTAGCTCAGGTTCAGCTTGGCCTGGTCCAGCTCGGCTTGCGCCTGTTCCACCTGCGCGGCCGCCTGCTCCGCGCGCGCTTTCTGAATGCGGATTTGCTCCGGCGCGGTCTTCGCGTTCTCGAGCTGCGCCTTAGTCTGCACCACGCGATCCTGCGCCATACGCACCGCGGTCTGCCCCGCATCCGCCGTCTGCTTGGCCTGTGCCAGCGCCGCCTCGGCGGCTCTTGCGGTGGCCACGGCTTGGGCGAACTGCTG
>CAXTUV010000533.1:0-2368 GCA_964247445.1 uncultured Acidobacteriaceae bacterium
GGACGGCGGCAAGGAAGGACACCGGGTCGGCGGGGGTGATGCCGTAGAGCAGGCTTCGCAGCAGGCGGCTCGCGCCCCAGGCGAGCGGGAGCGCGGCGGCGATACCCCACCCGGCGAGGCGCAGCACGTCCCCGAGCACGAGGCCCGCGACGGCGGAACGCGGCGAGCCGAGCGCGAGCCGGATGCCGATTTCGCGCGGGCGCGGGGCGGTTGCGTAGGCGAGCACGCCGTAGCTGCCGACCCCGGCGAGCACCACCGCGAGCGCGCCGAAAGCAGCGGCCAGAACCGCGATCGTGCGCTCGCTTGAAAGCAGGTCATCGACCTGCGCGTCCATGGTGCGGAGAGCTACGAGCGCGAGCCCCGGTTCAAGCTGATGCATCGTGCGGCTGACGGCGGCCAGCGTATTCGCGGGTGGGGCGTAGGTGCGGAGATAGAAGTACACCGGCCCGGTTCTCTCCGCCTGCTTGAGCGGGCGGAAGACCGTGGGGTCCACAGGGTCGCGCAGGTTCTGGTGCTTGCTGTCCCGCGCGACTCCGACGATCTCGACATCAATCGTGACTTGATCTCCGCCTCCGTTGCCGAGGCGCTTGCCGAGACAGCGCACCGCCTCGCCGCCGCAGAACCGGCGGGCGAAGCTCTGGTTGACGATGGCAACTTTCGGGTGAGCGTTGTCGTCTTCGGCGGTAAAGCTGCGCCCGGCCAAGAGCGGCACACCCACGGTCGCGAGATAGCCGGGGGACAGGAATGTTTTCTCGACGTTCATGTTGTCTTCCGGCCGGGCGTTGAAGCCTGCAATCGTGATGTTGCCGCCCTGCCCATTGCCCGCGAGCTCCGGGTCGTCCGTCGCCCCGACACCAACGACGCCGGGCAGGGCCGCGAGCGAGCCTAGGACGCGGTCGTACAAGGGCGGGATCGCCCCGGGCGCGTACCCGGCGAGCGCGGGGCTGACGCCGAAGGTAAGCAGGCGCGCGGTTTGGAAGCCCGGGTCGACCGCGCGCAGCTTTTGGACCGTGCGCACAAACAGCCCGGCCCCGGCGAGCAGGAGCACGCTGAGGGTGATCTGCATGAGCACCACCGCCCGCCGCAGGCGCAGCGGGCCGCCCGCGCCCGCCGTGGCCCGCATGGCCGCGCTCAGGTTGAGCCGCCTGAGCCCCAGCATGGGCGCGAGCGAGAACAGGAGGCTGACCGCGAGCGCGGCGGCGCAGTTGAACCAAACCAGCCGCCCGTCGAAGGTTGCGGTGAAGTCGCTGAAAGCCTCGTCGCCCTGGAGAAAGCTGACCAGCGCGCGGGTTGCCGCGGGTGCGAGCAGCAACGCCCCCGCCGCGCCCGCAGCACCGAGCAGCAGTCCTTCCATCAGCAGCTGCCCGGCGAGCCGGGAGGTTTGCGCGCCGAGCGCTGCCCGGAGGGAAAGCTCACGGGCGCGCGCGGCGGAGCGCACCAGCAGCAGGCTCCCGACGTTCACCGCCGCCATCGCGAGCACAAGCAGGGCCATGGCCATCGCGGCATAGAGCGGCTGCTCCAAGCTCTCGCGGTCGTAGGAGAAGCCGCGCGCGCCGGGCTCGGCCAGGAGGCGGCTGTCGGTGAGGAACTCGCGGACAAACTCGGGCGAGCGCGTACCGAGCGCCTTCAGCTCATCCGCGCGCAGGCTATGCCACAGCGGAGCGAGCCCGGCCTCGGCCCGGGTCGGGGTAAAGCCCGGGCGCATGCGGCCCAGGATGTTGAGCCAGCGGTCAGTGTGGTCCGCGAGCCGCCCGCCCTTGCCGGGCACAATTATGTCGAGCATCGACATGGGCACAAAGACGCTGGGCGCTTGGCCCCAGACAGCACTGCGGAAGCCGGGCGCGGCTACCCCGACTACCAGAAATGGTTGCGCGTTGATCGAGACCGCCCGGCCCACGACGCTCGGGTCGCCGCCCAGGCGGTCATGCCAGTACGCGAAGGAAAGCACCGCGACCGGGTTCGCGCCGGGAGCCGCGTCATCGGCCTGCGAGAACACGCGCCCCAGCGTGGGCCGCACGCCGAGCATGGCAAAGTAGTTGCCGCTCACGAGTTCCGCCCGTTCGTACTCCGACACGCCCGCGCGGCTGATCCCGATGTCGGCGGGCGCGGTGGCGAGGAGGCCCGCGAAGGCCTGATTTCTATTGCGCAGGTCCTGATACATGGGATAGGAAAAGTAAGCCTCCTCGCCGCCGCCATGGTTGCCGGTATGGCCTTCCCAAGCCTTGCCGGTCCCGCGCAACACCACGAGCTGCCCGGGGTCGCGCACGGGGAGCGCCCGCAGGAGCGCTTGGTCAAAGAGCGAAAAGATGGCCGTGTTCGCGCCCAGGCCGAGCGCGAGGGTAAGCACCGCGGTGAGCGCCCACATAGG
>CAXTUV010000534.1:0-2367 GCA_964247445.1 uncultured Acidobacteriaceae bacterium
GCAAGCGGAGCCGGCAATATCCCGGCCGGTCATCTTCGAACAACAGGGCCCGGACGCCGGGCAGCACGGCCCAGTACGCCCCCACCCGCGCCGGGTCGTCAAGGTCACGCGCGGGGATGCCGCCGCGCAGGTGCGCGTCAATGTCCTGGATGTCCTCGGGCTCGGAGCTGTCGAGATAGCGCGGGAGATTGAGGTTATAGTCGTTTCGGGGGCCGGCGATCTCGTCGGTCGGCACCATCCGGGCGTAGCGTGGGTCGCTCTCGTCACCCCGCGCGAACACATCGGCGATGCGGTGGATGTCCTGCTCGCGAAGGCGGTTCTTCGCGCCGTCCTTGAGGAAGCCCCGGGAAGCGTCGATCATGAAGACGCCCTTGCGCGCCGCGGCGTTCTCCTTGTCGAGCACCAGGACGCACGCGGGGATGCCCGTGCCGTAGAACAGGTTGGGGGGCAGCCCGATCACAGCCTTGAGGCACCCGGAGCGGACCAGCTGCCGGCGGATCACGGCCTCGGCTTTGCCCCGGAACAACACCCCGTGCGGCAGGATGCAGGCCGCCTTGCCCGTGCCCCTCATGGAGCGGAGAATGTGCAGGAGGTAGGCGTAGTCGCCCTGCCTGGGAGGCGGCACACCCCAGCTGAAGCGCTGGAATGGATCGGCGGCGGGCACGAGGCCTGTGGACCAGGTCTTGTCGGAGAACGGCGGATTAGCGACCACATAGTCGTAGGTGCGGAGACGTTCGCCGTCCCGGAACTTGGGGTCGTACAGGGTATTGCCGGAAAGGATGCCGGCCCCGGGAAAGTTGTGGAGGATCATGTTCATGCGGGCCAAGCCCGCAGTGGTTACGTCCTTCTCCTGCCCTTCGAGCGTGATGGGGCGGCGCGCTTCCGCCGCAACCTTGAGCAGCAGCGATCCGGAGCCGCAGGTGGGGTCATACGCAGTAGTCGATGCCCTGCTGTTCGCATGGGTAATGCCGATGACCTTGGCAATGACGCGGCTGACCTCGGCGGGGGTGTAGAACTGCCCCTTGCTTTTGCCGCTTTCGGTCGCGAAGTGCCGCATGAGGTATTCATATGCGTCGCCGAGAATGTCATCATGCTCGGCGCGGTTCTTGGAGAAGTCGAGCTCCGGCTTTTGAAAGATGGCGATGAGGTTGGAAAGCCGCTCCACCCGGTCCTTACCCTCGCCGAGTCTGTTGGGATCGTTGAAATCCGGAAAGTCGGTGCGGGCCAAACTGGTGTTCGCATCGATCAGCCGCTGAATGACCTGCGTGTTGATCTTGTCGCCGATCGCGCCGTCGCCTTTCAGGGCGACCATGTCCTTGAACGAGGCACCGGGCGGAATGGTCACCGGCGGCGCGAAGTCATCGGAGCTGCCGTACTTGTCGGAGACGTATTTGATGAACAACATGAACAGGACATAGTCCTTGTACTGCGAAGCATCCATGCCGCCGCGGAGCTGATCGCAGGAGGCCCAGATGGAGGAGTAGAGATATGATTTCTTGATCGCCATGCACTTCCTGTTCGCTTTTCCGCACGCTTTCCGCCGTCCGCTCGACAGCTTAGGCTGGGTCGGGGTAGGGACAGCTTCCGCCCGCGGCTACCTTCATTGCGGGTTTCCAGGGCAAGCGAAATCCGCAAGGGTCAGCATACTTGATCGAGCTGCGCATCAGGCCTTTAGCGGCGACTTCAGACTGACACGCCGAAATCAAGCCGAAGGCGCCTGCATCTCCGGAATGCGCGAACTTGGTTCTTGTGCCCGGCTCCAGGTTGTGGCCTTCGCGCCACTATGCTGTACGGCCTGGTTTTGCCAACGCCGGCAATGCCGAGATTCCACCTTCCGCCCCAAGAGCTGAATCACACGACCGCGCTCGTCGACCGTGTTCAAGCCTTTCGCGTCCGTCTTGGGCGTGTGCCGGACGTCATCGCACCTCTCGGCTCAGCACAAATGGTGTATGACAGCAGACTGCAAACGCGAGGGCATTGTGTTTATAAGCGTCGAGCTTCGGGCGAGCCGCGCTGTGCTTGCGCGGCTGGGGTAAAGGGCAGGCGCGGGTACCGGCTGGGTACGGCGGGAACCGCTGGCTGTCTCAGACCCGTACACAAGCCCAAGCACGCATTCCCTGCGGGTACATTTGCGGGTATGGCACCTAAGTCGGGTTTGCAAGTCGTTTAGCAGCAAAGGCTTACCTGCTCACTAAGAATCCCTCTCCCGCCAGGTGAAGAGACCGACGATGATTCATTGGCGGCGATCCGGCGTTGAAGCAAAGCTACGTGTTGGACACAAACGTCTTGCTGGCGCTGGTTTGGGGCAATGCTCTCGGGGAGTCCATCGATGCCGCGTACGGCCTTCGATCAGACCTCCAGCGGCAT
>CAXTUV010000535.1:0-1155 GCA_964247445.1 uncultured Acidobacteriaceae bacterium
GGGTAGGCGCATACCGTTCGTTCACGCCATTGAGCGCGAAGCCCAGCAGCGGGGCGCGTGTGCGAAGCAGGAGCTTGGTGTATGTTTTCAGCGCCTCGCGCGATGTCACACCAGAGCGAAGCACGGCAACGACCGCGTCAGCCTTTTCCGCGATGATGGCGGCGTCGGTGTAGGGCAGCATCGGCGGGCTGTCGATGACAGTCCAGCGATAGCGCGCCCGAGCGTCCTGCATCAGGGTTTCAAAGTCGCGCGAACTGAACAACTCTGCCGGCAGTTCGGGAGCGCGGCCGGCGGCAAGCATCGATAAGCCGGGAAGCTGCGGGTGAGTTTGCGCCAGCTCCGACAAGCTGCCCTGCTTCATTAAAAGCTCACTCAGCCCGTCTCCGGTTCCGGACGTGAAAGCGTGCAAGCCTGGGTGGCGCAGGTTGGCGTCCATCAGCAGCACCCGCTCGCCGCGCTGCGCCAGCGCCGCCGCGAGATTGAACGCGACCGTGCTTTTGCCGTCGCCGGAGACCGGGCTGCTGATCAAGAGCACGCGATGATGATCGCTGCCGGAGGGGAGCATCGCTATCACCGCTGTGCACAGGGAACGGCAGGACTCGGCAAAAGCTGACCGCGGAGCACTGAGGATGCTGGCGTGCTGCCCGTCGGCACTGCGCGCGCCCGCCAGCGAGGGCAACTGCGAAATAACCGGGATGCGCACCGCGCTTTCTACATCCCGCGCGGCTCGTATGGACTGATCAGAACTCTGCTGTATAAACGCGAGCAGGCTGCCGAGCAACAGCCCGAATGCCAGCGAGCCGGCAAGCACGAGTAGTTTGTTGGGAAAGGTAGCCGAGCCTGGAACCAGGGCCCGGTCCACGATGTCGAGCCGGGTCGCATGAATCCCGGAAGCTACGTTTGCCTGGTTAAGCTGCGAGTAAAGATTTTGATAAAGAGTACGATTCGACAATGCTTCTTCTGAAAGCAGCTGGAGCTGCACGGCGTCGTCCGTGAACTTATCCGCAAGGTGCTGCTGGCGCGTCAGCCGACCGCGCAGAGCTGCTTCATTGGCCTGCGCGTAACGGAAATCATTCTCCGCGCGTGTACGCAGCCGGTCCATTTCGGCCGCGATCTCCCCATCTAGCGATGCCGCTTGGTTTTGGAGTTGCAGGA
>CAXTUV010000535.1:1210-2367 GCA_964247445.1 uncultured Acidobacteriaceae bacterium
TTGCGAAGCAGCTCTAAACCGCTTTGCGCTCCGCCTGCAACCCCGCCGATCGCGCCCAAACCGAGCACCACCTCCGGATCCTGGCTTGCGGTGAGGTGATACACCGTTTCAGAGGAAATGCGGTTAGCTTCCGCCGTGGTCAACTCCTGATTGAGCGCATTGAGCCGGTCAAGAACCGGATTGTGCGCTTCCGCAGGTAAGCCGCCTTGGCTTCCCGATTGGCCGGACGATTGCACATCGATCCCGGCGAGGCCGGTTCTATGCTCGAAGTCCGCAAGCGCCTGTTCAGAGGCGCGCATGCGGTCGCGCAATGTCGTGAGCTCTTTTCCAATCCAAAACGAGACTGTCGCGTTTGAATGCAGACGGCGCTCCATCGTGTTCGCGATAAACGTTTGCGAAAGCGCGTTCGCAACCTGAGCGGCAATGGTTGGATCCGGACTTTGAAAGCTGACGTTGATGAGCCGGCTTTCCGGGACGGACGCGACTTTGAGCGCTTTACCGAAGAGGTGCAGGTAGGATTCTCTTCTTTTCGGGGCTTGCTCCAGTGGAAGGCCGGTTTCCTTCCTATCCTTTACCCGGCTGAACGGGGCTGTATCGGGCAGGTGGAGCTGCTCGATGACCGACAGCGCAAGCTCGGAGGATTGAAGAATGCCGGAATCGGTCTCCACTTCCGTCTTGATGTCGTCGTTCAGGCTTCCTGTTTCAGGGGAGGCCGTACCGGTTACGGCTCCGTTATCGCGATTCACTTCAAGCGATGCCATCGCCGTATACCTCGGCGTAAGCACAAGGCAGGCAGCCACCCCGAGCCCAAGGCAGGCCACCGTGGAGACCGCGACGGTTTTCCAGCGGCGCAGCAGCACTGCCGCGAGATCGTGGAGGCTTTCGTACGGCTCGGCCGTTTCCTGATCCACCACCTGATTTATGAGGGCTGGGCCTTGCCAAGCTGCTTGCGGCCAGGTCCGGTTGGTTTGCCCCCCGTCTTGCGGGCGCTGTACCTCGAGCGCATGTTCTGAAATCACGGTTTGTCCCCAACGTGAAAGCCGAGTCTGTAAACCTCGCCGAGTACTCACTCGACGTAAAACGGCGCAGCAGGAGGAAAGGAAACCGTGACTGCGCGTCGGGTCATCGCCCGGCGCGCTCGTTCTGTGGATCAGCCT
>CAXTUV010000536.1:0-330 GCA_964247445.1 uncultured Acidobacteriaceae bacterium
CATGGCCGGCGTCGTGGGCGATCCGGTACCGCTGCTCGTGTCCTTGAAAGTAATCGACCCGACGAAGTACCCGTTCTACGGAACCGTGCGCCTGGAGCCCGCGGGATCTCTGGCTTCCGCGCTTACGGATTCCACTGTGGTCGTCGATGAAAGCCTGCTGGTGCGCTTGCACACGCAAGTGGGAGCCATGCTGCGCATCGGCGGCCACACGTTCCGCATCTCCGCGCTGATTGCGAAGGAGCCGGACCGGCTCACCGCAGGTGTCGGTATCGGCCCGCGCGTGATGATGACCCGGCCCGCCGTCGAGGCGATCGGCCTGCTGCAGGCTGG
>CAXTUV010000536.1:340-2361 GCA_964247445.1 uncultured Acidobacteriaceae bacterium
ACCCAGCGTTATCTTTTCAAGCTGCCGCTTGATGCCCCGATCGTCGGCGATCGCGCCGCGCTTGAGCATGCGCTTCCCGAGGCGGTGATCGGCGACTACCGTGAAGGCTCGCCGGAGCTGACCGAAGGCCTCGACCAAGCTCGCGGCCTGCTCAGCCTCATCTGCTTGGTCGCCATGGTTCTGGGCGCGATCGGTGTCGCCATGGCCATGCGCGCCCACCTCCAGCAGCGCATCGATGGCATCGCGATCATGAAATCCATGGGCGCGCGCTCGGCCGACGTCCTGCGCATCTACGCGCTGCAAACGCTGCTGCTGGGCTCGGCTGGGGCGCTGCTCGGGGTCTTCTTGGGGGTCATCGTCGAGTGGGTTCTGCCTTCTGTTTTGGGCTCGCTCCTGCCTATCAAGCCGCCCGTGCGCCTGCCATGGGTTCCCGTGCTGGGGGCATTTTCGACGGGCATTCTGACCACCATGCTGTTCTCCCTGCCGCCGTTGATGGAGATTCGCAACATCCGGCCCAGTGTCGTGCTCCGGCGATTGGTGGAGACCGCGGAGCCCACAGGGGCGGTCCGCGGCTTCGCGCGCCGTATCCGTGCGAGCTGGCTGCAAATCTCGATCATCGTCGGCATCGTGCTCGCGCTCGCCGTCATCGCCACCTTGCTGTCCGACAACTGGCGCGGCGGCACCTGGTTCGCGGGTTCGCTCGCGGCGTCGCTGTTCATCCTGCTTGGGCTGTCCGCCGGCTTGCTGCGCCTGCTCCGGTGGGCGCTCGACCGCACCCGGCTCGCCCTGCCTTCCACGCTGCGCCATGGCCTGGCGAACCTGTACCGGCCCGGTAACCAATCCGCTGCGGTGCTCGCGGCGCTCGGCGTCGGCGTCATGCTGATCCTGAGCGTCTTTCTGATGCAAAGCTCCATCGTGAGCCGGATGCACACGGCCATGTCCGCCAACACGCCCAATGTCTTTCTTATCGACATCGGCCCGGATGAGATCGGGGGCGTGAAGCAATTGGTGCTTGCGCAACCGGGCGCGGAGCGCAACTTCGAGGCCCTGCCGATCCTGACCGGCTCGCTTGACACACTCGAAGGCACGCCGGTGCGCCAGCTCGACAAAAAGCAGTACCCCATGCACCTGCGGCGCACCCTTTCCTTCACCTGGGCCGAGCAGCCGCCGGTCGGCATCAGGGTCGAGAAGGGCGCTTGGTGGCAGTCGGGCGATCCGCATTCCGTCGCCGTCATCGACCGCATCGCGAGCCGCCTCCACCTGCGCATCGGCTCGCAGATCGGTTTTTCTTCCGACGGCGAGCATTTCACCTCGACCGTCGCGGCGATTTATAAAGTCGACGGTCAGCACATTTCAAGCCGGAGCGAGTTTATCTTCGCCCCCGCGCAGCTCAAGGACTTGCCCGTCGTTTGGTACGGCGCGATGCACATGCAGCCCGCGCGCATCGCCCAGCTCCAGCGCGTGCTCTTCGCGCACTACCCCACGGTCACCGCGATCAACATCGCCGACATCCTCGACACCATCCAACATGTTGTCGGGCAGATCACGCTGGTGATCCGCTTCCTCGCCGGTTTTTCCATCCTATCGGGCATGGTGATTCTTGCTTCCAGCATCGCCAGCACACGCTATCGCCGGGTACGGGAGGTAGTGGTGCTGAAGACGCTTGGGGCCACGCGTCTCCGCATTGCCGGTGTGTTTTCGGTTGAGTTCCTGATGCTTGGCATCATCGCGGGCCTGGCGGGCGTCGCGTTCGCCAACGGGCTTTCGCGACTGCTTCTCCACCTGGCCGAAGTACCGTTCGTGCAGGACGGACGCGCCGAAATGCTTGGCGTCGTGCTGACGGCAGTGCTCGCCGTCGCAACCGGCTGGGCGGCCAGCTTCCGGATTCTCGGGCAGAAACCGCTGGAAGTGCTCAGGGAGGAGTAAGTGGTTGCCCCCCAGGGATTCGAACCCCGATATGCTGAGTCAGAGTCAGCTGTCCTACCTTTGAACGAGGGGGCAACAGGTCTGCCGCGGTGGTG
>CAXTUV010000537.1:0-2351 GCA_964247445.1 uncultured Acidobacteriaceae bacterium
TAGTTGGTGTGCTCCTCCATGCCGGTGGCGACGGTGAGGTCATTGGGGTCTAAGATGATGTCTTCAGGCGCGAAGCCGATGCCGGTCAGAATTCGGTAGGCGCGTGCGCAGATGCGGATTTTCTCCTCATAGGTGGCCGCCTGCCCCTGCTCGTCAAACGCCATGACGACCGCCGCCGCCCCGTATTTCAGCACCGTCGCGGCGTTCTTGCGAAAGCGCTCCTCGCCTTCCTTCAGCGAGATGGAGTTGACGATGCCCTTGCCCTGCAGGCATTTGAGGCCCGCCTCGATGACCTCCCACTTCGAGGAGTCCACCATGAACGGCACCTTGGCGACCTCGGGCTCGCTGCCCAACAGTTGCAGGTAGCGCGTCATCGCGGCGACGCCGTCGATCATGCCTTCATCCATGCAGATGTCAAGGATGTTCGCGCCGTTTTCGACCTGCTGCCGCGCGACGCCCACGGCGTCCTCGTAAGCGCCCGCCCTGATCAGCTTGGCGAACTTCGGCGAGCCGGCCACATTCGTGCGCTCGCCGATGAGAATGTAACTGCCGAGCTGCTGGGTGAAGGGTTGTGATCCGGAAAGCCGCAGCGGCTTCGCTTCAAGGGCTTCGCTCATGCCGCTTTCTCGGTCCGGTTGTTCCACCGGCGCGGGGCTTGGCCTTCCAGCGCTTTCGCGATGGCCGCGATGTGCTCGGGCGTGTTGCCGCAACAGCCGCCGGCGATGTTGAGCAGGCCCGCGCGGGCAAACTCCCCCAGGTACCGCGCCATGTCGGCGGGGCCGAGATCAAACCCGGTTTCGGACAGGGGATTGGGCAAACCGGCGTTCGGGTAGCACGAGACGGCTGTGTCTGCTTTCGCGGAAAGCTCGTCGAGAAAGGGATACATCAGGTCAGGGCCGAGCGAGCAGTTGAGCCCGATCGACAAGGGCTTGACGTGCCGCACCGCATTCCAGAACGCTTCGGTGGTCTGCGCCGAGATCATCGTTTCCCCGCCGCGGCCCACCGCTGCCGAGATCATCACCGGCAGCTCCTTCCCGTCCTCGTCGAAGACCTCGCGGATAGCCACGAGCGCCGCCTTGGCGTTCAGCGAGTCGAAGATGGTCTCGACCAGCAGCAGGTCCGAGCCGCCCGCGATCAGTGCGCGGACCTGCTCGGCGTAGGCGGTCTTCACTTGGTCGAAGGTAACGACGCGAAAGCCCGGGTCGTCGGCGTCGGGTGAGTTTGAGAGCGATACGGTGAGCGGTCCGATCGCCCCGGCCACGAAGCGCTGCCGCCCGGACGCAGTTCCGACGCGGTCGGCCCACTCGCGGCACTGCCGCGCGGAGGTTTCATTGACCTCCCAAGCCAGGGCGCTCAGCGAGGGGTTCTCGATAATGTTCTGGTAAAACTCCGGGTCTTTGCGACCGCCGTGCTCGCGCGGGTCGTCCACAAAGAACTCGCTTTGGGTAATGCTGGTCGCGCCGAAGGTGTTGGTTTCAATGATGTCCGCGCCGGCTTCGAGGAACCGGCGGTGGATGTCGCAGATCATGTCGGGCTGCGTGAGGGAGAACAGATCCCCATTGTTCAGCAGGTCCTTCGTCGCATCCCGGAAGCGCTCGCCGCGCATGTCGCCCTCCGTCATGCCGTAGGTGCGGATGGTCGTGCCCATCGCGCCGTCGATGATGGCGATGCGGTTTTGAAGAATTTTCTGGAGAGGATGGAAGTCGACGGAACTCATGAATTGAACTGGCCTGTGCAGGAAGATATTTTCATTCGCCGCGCTCCAGGTGCATGCCTTTGCTCGACGCGCTTACGCAGCCGTTTGCTGACTCCAGACGAGGGATAGCTTTTCTTAAGTATAGTCCAGCTGTGTTTTCTTACCCTGTCCGCTTAAAGGACAGCCTGCGGCTGGGCCTACTCCGACCTGAGCGCGAGGGCAGGGTCGACAGCCGCCGCCCGACGGGCGGGGGCGACGAGCGACCCGGTGCTGACGCAGGCGAGTGTGAACGCCGCGACGAGCGAACCCGTGAGCGAGCCCGCATCGGACAGCGCGAACAATTTCGTGAGAGCTTGGGTGAGCAGGAAAGCCGCCGCGCAGCCTGCGAGCAGCCCCACGCCGACGCCCCCGAGCACAGGCCGGGCGAGCGGGAGCAGCACGCCTTTGCGGGGCGCGCCGAGCGCGAGCCGGATGCCGATTTCGCGCCTGCGGAGCGCGACCGCGCGCATCAGCAAGCCGTGGAGGCCGAGCCCGGTCAGCAGCAGAGCCAGCGCGGCGAACGCGCCCGAGATGGCGACGAGCACACGCTCGCGCCCCAGGTCGGCATGGGCGCGTTCGCGCAAGCTTCTGAACCGGACGATGGCTTCGCGCGGAA
>CAXTUV010000538.1:0-2344 GCA_964247445.1 uncultured Acidobacteriaceae bacterium
CTTCGCGGCGCAACTGCGCGATATTGCTCCGGAGCTGATCGACTTTGGCTTCCGCGAGGCGAGCCCGCGTTTCCGACACGCGGATCACCAGCAGCATCGGCAGCGCCAACACAAACAGAACAATCGCGGCCGCGCGCAGACGCGCCAACACCGGGCGCAGCTCCAGATAGGGCCGGGTCGCGAGATTGAGATTGATTCTCATGCGTTCAGCAGCGCTCCCGTCACCGGAGCCAGCAGCGAGCGCGGGACGGTGCGCGAGGGCAGCCCCGGCGCGGCTCCGAGGTCGCGTACCCGCACCCCAGGCTCGCCCAACAACGCCGCGAAAGCTTCCGCCGTCCCGGGCCCGATATAGAAGACCTCTTCCGGCGCGCGCCCCACGGTGTCCTCGTAGTAAGCGATCGCCACCCCGACGCTCCGGCGCACTTCATCCTCCTCGTACCGCACCTGCGCCTCGGCACTGCGAGGCAGCCGCGGCATGCTGTCGGAAAAGCCGAGTTCATCAGAACCCACGAAATCGAGCGCTCGATGCAGCAGCAAATCCTGACCGCGCAGGATCGCGGTCGTCAAGGTGCCGCCATTCCGGTTCACGACCAGCGCCGGCTCTATCCCGGCCAGGGGCATGGCGGCTATCGTGCTCGGCAGCACGACCCCGGGAAGGAACCCGGCTTCGCGGACCACACGCTCGTACTCGATGACCACCTCGCGCGGCATCGTGATCAGCAGCACGCGTACGCCTTCCGGGCCCGGCGTCATCAACTGCCAGCTGATCGCGGCCGTATCCGCGTCAAATGGGATGAGCTTGCGAAGTCGAAACCGCAAAATCTGTAGCGCGTCGGCTTGCTTGGAAGGCAGGGAATCGAAGTCCAGCAGGAGTACCCGCGCCGCCGCGTCGGGTACGATCAGCGTCAGCGCACGATTCGCAGGCAGTGCCCGCCCGCCGGGCAGGGTTCGCCCGCGTTCCGCCACGGCCTGCACTGCCGCCCTGACTGCCCGAATCACCGGCGCGCTCTCCACGATGTTGCCTGCTTTCAACCCCGGTACGAGCGCATGCTCGCTAAGCGGCGCGAACTGCGTCAGCAGGCCTGTTTCCGCGTCCTGGCGGGCAGCAAGCGCCCCGAGCGGCGAAAGCTCGCACGCCAGCGCCGGACGCAGATTAATGCCGGGAAACAGCAGCGGCAGCTTATCGACCAGGCCCACTTAACGTCCCGCCTCGATAAATGTCACTTTGTTGATCTCTTTTAAGGTGGTCAGCCCGCGCCGCACCCGGTCCAGCGCCGACTCGCGCAGGAACTGCATTCCCTCGGCGGCGGCAAGCTTGCGCACCTCGGAAGCCGGCTTCTTTTCCAAAATCATTTCGCGGATGGGGTCGGTCAGGTCGAGCAGTTCGTGGATCGCGGTCCGGCCCCGGTACCCCGTCCCGCCGCACTCAATGCAACCCCGGCCCTCGGTAAACTGAAATTCGCGCCACTCCGCCGGGTCCAGGCCTGACAGGTCCAGCATTGCATCGTCATAGGTGGTCTTATACGCGCAGTGCTCGCAGATCATGCGCACGAGCCGCTGCGCCAGAATGCAGTTCAGCGCGGAAACAAAGTTGTACGCTTCCACGCCCATGTTCAAGAACCGGCCCAGCACATCCACGACGTTGTTGGCGTGGACGGTCGTGAATACCAAATGGCCGGTCAGCGCGGAGTTGATCGCGATTTGCGCTGTTTCCTGGTCGCGAATCTCGCCGACCAGGATCTTGTCCGGGTCGTGCCGCAGGATCGATCGGAGGCCGCGCGCGAAGGTCAGACCCTTTTTCTCATTCACCGGAATTTGCGTGATGCCGCGAATCTGGTACTCAACCGGGTCCTCGATGGTGATGATCTTGTCCTCGTCGGACTTGATTTCGTTGAGCGCGGCATAAAGCGTGGTCGTCTTGCCCGAGCCGGTCGGCCCCGTGACCAGCACCATCCCGTACGGCTCGCGGATGTAGCGCCGGAAGCGCCGCAGGTCGTCCTCGCCGAACCCGACCACGTCGAGAGTGAGCGATTTAAATTTTTCGCTCATCGACTCTTTGTCGAGCACGCGCAGCACGGCATTTTCGCCGTGCACGGTCGGCATGATGGAAACGCGGAAGTCAATGAGCCGGCCTTTATAGCGCACGCGGAAGCGCCCGTCCTGTGGCACGCGGCGCTCGGCTATATCGAGCTCGCTCATGACCTTAATGCGTGACAGGATGGTCTGGTGATGCTCGCGCGCGATCGGTGCCATGGCCGGGTGCAGCACACCATCAATACGGTACTTGACTAGTAATTGATCGTCGTAAGTTTCGAGGTGTACGTCGGAAGCCCGGCGTTCAAGC
>CAXTUV010000539.1:0-2335 GCA_964247445.1 uncultured Acidobacteriaceae bacterium
CTCCGGGACCGCCCGGGCCAAACGGAGGCGGCCCACCCTGCCCAGCGCCCGGAGGCGGACCGGGCGGGCGTCCGCCGGAACCGCGCGGCCCGCGCTTGGACCCGTTCGCCTTGAAGTCGTCGTCCGCCTCGCGGATCTCATTCACCTTTTCCAGGCCCGCGGGCGAAAGCACCACGGCCAGCAGCCGCATCGCCGCTTCTCGCTGCGGGGCGCTCATCTGCTTTAAGCTGATGCCGCCGCGGGGAACAAAGCCGGTCGGGAAGTTGGACCACCGCGCCCTTTGCGCCGCATCGTCGAAGGCGTACTGCACCTTTTGCCGCTGTTCCGCGGTCAGCGCCGCCAGGAAGGCATCGGCGGCATGCACGATCTCCGCCGTCGGTGGGGCCTGTTGCGCCCCAACAGGCGGCGTAAGCAAGAGCAGAACTGCGGCGGCCAGCGCGGCGGGCTTTCTCATCGGGCTACCACCCTCTCACGTAAAGTTCAAGCCTACTTGACGCTAAAACCAAGAGCTGAGCTTACATGTTCAATACAAATCCTGAACGCACGACCTCGCATAAGGGAGTCTCCGCATTGCTGCGCTATCTAGGACATTTATTTCGCAGCCGCCCTAGAATTTATAAACAAAATTCCTCTTCAGACCTAAGCGAGCGTTCGCATCAGGATCGCTCCTCCCAAGGGGAGAACAAAGCAACCGGCATGGTGACCGCGCCCACCTTGAAAATGCCCAAGCGCTTAGGTGCAGCTTTTCCTGCCCGAGAGCAAGCAGCCCAAAGATCGCTAACAATCGAGCCGCTCGGGAGGTTACTCGCTGGAGGGTTCGCAGCAGCCATGATGAAGCTCGCATTCAGGGGCTGCGGCGGACGGAGTGCAAAGCGCTTCTTACGCAGCCTCCGAAGCCGAAGCGAAAAGTATCAAGCACCCGCCGCCCGCAGCTTCGCGGCATGCGGCACAGCCGGAGGTATGGTGATTCCAAGTTGCCCAAGCAGCGCCTTCGCTCCTGCCCGTGGAGAACAGCCGCTCCTCGCGGTCAGATTCGCCCGTGGACCGCAGCCGCCAGCGATCCTGAGCCGCTGTGTAATCGACAGTGGTTTTCCGACACTCATGAACCAGAGCTTTTCCAACCGCACACAGCATGGCTAACCTCTTAAAAGTTTGTTGAATTGGTATTTCGGACAGCGGAGTACAAGCTGAATTTATTTCAGGAATATACGGGAAGTCGCGCGGATTCGGGAGCAAATATTCAGCTGTGTAGCCTTGCGGTAGTCCGCACCGGGGTGCGTGTAACTCCGAGCGCTATTTCACAGATTGCCGAACTCTCACTTCATGTCGCTTCTTACGCGTAGACAATGCCGCCCCTTTCTGGAAGGTTTGAAAGTAGGATCCTATGCCGATTTGCATCGTGATTCTACTAGGGTGAAACCTAGCTGGGGAGAGCCCTGACTGCGCGTTTTCATCCATGCATTGTGAGATATTGCTTTACTTACGGGGCTGCTCGGGCGGGCGCTCAGTGGCACAGGAAGGCCCTTCACCGCCCGAGGCGCGCCGGGCTGACTCAAGCGGCCGGAAGCGCGCAGGAGCACACGCGATGAGGGCCGCTCACGCTGGCCCCGACGTTCCGGCGGCCGCACCCGGCCCCGGGTCGCCGGACCGGCTCAGCAGCAGCGCCCGGAACGCGCCCACGGGGCCGCCCGGCTCGGGCCCGCTTGGATAGGCGAAGGAGAAGCGGCGCGTCAGCTTAAGCCCGCGTACCCTGGCCGGCTTGAGCGAACCCAGGGCAAGCTGGTTTCGCACCGCCCAGCGCGAAACAAAGGTCACGCCCAGGCCGGCTTCGACCGCGTTCAACAGGCCCTCGGTCGAATCCAGCTCCAAGCTCACACGCAGCTCCTTCAGCTTGACGCCGGCACCGATCAACGCTTGCTCGACCACGCGGCGGGAGCCGGAGCCGAACTCGCGCATCAGCAACGGCTCCTTCATGAATGCCTCCAGCCCGATCTGATGGTCGGCCCACTCATGCCCCGGCGGGACGACGAGCACCATGCGGTCTTCCATGAATGGCTCCAGGTGCACGTCCTTGCGCTGCTCCGGCCCCTCGATCAGCGCGAGATGAATCTCCCGGGCGAGCAAGGCTTCGAGCATCTGGTCCGAGTTTCCGCTCCGGGCCGTAACGTGCACCCTCGGCTGCGCTTTCCGGAACTCCGCGATCAGATGCGGCAGCAGGTACTGCGCGATGGTCTGCGAGGCCCCGAGCGCCAGCTCGCCCGCCTGCTCGCCGTGCGCCTCGGCGACCGCGCTCCGCGCTTCCTCGCTCAGCGCCCGCATGCGGTCGGCGAAGGGC
>CAXTUV010000540.1:0-2322 GCA_964247445.1 uncultured Acidobacteriaceae bacterium
GGGTGGCGGTGGCGGCCACGAAGATCATGGCGGTGGCGGCCACCACTAAGGCGAGATAGGCAATTCGCGCGCGTTCACTTCACCCGTGGAGAGACCGGAATCCTGGTAAAGGTGGTCAGAGGCCATCCTTACCAGGAGAACAAGCAAGCCATGCAGCCGGTCAGCGAAACAGCCCGGCGATCTCCGCGCGATAACGCTCGGCCAGGACACGCCGCTTCAGCTTCATGGAAGGGGTAAGCTCGCCGGACTCGACGGTCCACTCGTCAGGCACTAGGGCAAACTGCTTCAGCAGTTCATAGTCGGCGAGAGTACGGTTCACGGCTTGGACGGCCTGCTTATACCGCGCGGTGACTTCCGGTGTAGCGACCAGCTCTCGCCTGTCCTTAAAAGGAATCTTGCGCTCGCGAGCCCACGGCTCCAGCAGCTCGAAGTTAGGGGCAAGAAGGGCGGCCGCGTACTTTTGCCTGTCGCCCACCACCGCAGCCTGCGCGATAAAAGCGTCGGCCTTCAACTTGCCTTCGATCCCTTGCGGGGCGACAAATTTTCCGGCTGAAGTCTTGATGAGCTCTTTTTTTCGGTCGACGATAGATAAAAATCCGTCCGCGTCGATCGCCGCGATGTCGCCGGTCTGAAACCATTCTTCCGGGTCAAATGCCTCCGCGGTCAACTCGGGCGCGTTCCAATAACCGTGGAATACGCTCGGACCTTTGATCAGCAATTCGCCGTCCAGGGCCAGCTTGACTTGTAAGTTCGGGAGCGCTTTGCCGATAGAACCGAAGCGGTACGCGACGGGCGTGTTGACGCCGATCACGGGCGAGGTTTCCGTAAGTCCGTAGCCCTCCAAGATGCGGATGCCGGCTTGCGCGAACCAGTGGCCGGTATCCGGCCCGAGCGGCGCGCCGCCGGACACCAAGTAGCGGAGCTCCCCGCCGAAGACCGCGCGGACCTTCGTGTAGAAGAGCTTATCGGCCATGTTCCACACCGGCGAGACAGGTACCTGCCCGGCGAGGATTGCCGCCTCATGGCGCTTGCCGACGCTGAGCGCCCATTGCACGATAGCCGATTTCAACTTCGACCCGCGCGCACGCCGTTCCACCTCGCCGCGCACTTTCTCAAGCACGCGCGGTACCGCCACCAGCAAAGTCGGCTGAATGGTCTTGAGCGCCTGCATGAGTCGATCGACCGTGGGCACGTAGGCGAGTGAAAACCCGAGCGAGTAAAGGGCGTAGTCGGCGTGCCGCGCGGTCACATGCGAAAGCGGCAGGAACGAAACAGTCCGCTGCGGCCCATCGAAGCTGAACTCACGGAGGGAGTAGCTGACATTCTGCGCCATGTTGCCGTGAGTAAGCATGACGCCCTTGGGCTCGCCCGTGGTGCCGGAGGTGTAGATGATGGAGGCCAGATCGTCGGGCGCAACGGCGCGGGCCAGCGCGTCGAATTCCGGGTTGCGGCCTGGCTCACGGCCGGCGATCAGCTCCGACAAGCGAAGCACACCCGGCGCTTCAACCTCGTCCATGACGATAACGGTTTCGAGCGCTGTTTGCGCGCGGATGCCCTGCACCTTCTTGAGCTGAACGGCGGTAGACACGACGATGGCACGCGCGCCGGAGTGCAAAAGCAGCTTAGCAGCCTCCGGAGCCTGCAAGGTGGGGAAGATGGGAACGTTGACCAGGCCGGAAGCGAGCGTGGCGAAGTCGACAGCCGCCCACTCCCAGCGGTTCTCGCTTACGAGAGCGATGCGGTCGCCTTTGCGCAACCCGAGCCGCGCGAATGCCGCGGCTAGAGCGCGGACGCGGCTGTAAAGCTCGAACGCGCTCAGACAACTCCATGTGCCGTCCTTCGCTTGAACGCGCACCGTATCGGCTGCCCCGGAGTCGGCCACCGCGAGAAAGATGTCATTCAGCGTGCGGTAATCGGGGGCGTTCGCGGTGGGCATACGGATGCAATTTTACCCCGCAGGCTCGGAGCGCGCGGGCACACGGCGGCACAGTAAACCCTACCGCTTTCAAGCAACCAAGCCGGTAAGCCGGCGCTTCACGCCTGCGGCAGGGGCGTGAGGCGCAGGAGCTTGGGCGCGAGCGCGTCCCACTCGCCCAGGAGCCAAGCCGCGCGCGTGCTTCCCGTCTTCTCGCGATGCAGCGCGACCAGTGCCCGAATCTGCGCCTGCTCCGCCGCCGCGAGTTCCCCGTACGGCTCGGGTTTCAAGAACGCGGGGTGCAAGCGCCCATCGGCAAGAAATTGCCCGTCCTCGTCGAACACCCAAGCCAGCCCGCCGGTCATGCCCGCGCCAAAATTGATGCCCGTGCGCCCAAGTACCACTGC
>CAXTUV010000541.1:0-2320 GCA_964247445.1 uncultured Acidobacteriaceae bacterium
CTTCTTATTATGCTCATGTTCAGCGACGTGATCCACAACACTTGGATAATCAGTGTCTACGGGGGTGTTTCATGGATGGTTGCGGACCAGTGGCTGTTCCTGATCTTCGTATCCGCGACGACACGCATCATTTGGAGAGCTGCTTACAAGCAGCACCCAAATCAACAAGCGCTCGCCTAGTCAGCTACGCCTGCGTAAGTCTTTACAAACGCGCTCAGCGGAAGCTGACGCGCTATGCTGTCCGAAACGGTCGTTTGTGAAGGCAGCAAAGAATAGGATTGGTACCTAGAGATGACACACACATTGCCGAGTTTCCTGTTGGAGTCTGCGGCCACGTTGCTTGTTATGGGGCCGCTGACGGTGTGGCTCAACCGGTGGCAAGACAAGCGATTCCGCAGGCGGTGGGAGAAAGAGTTTGGTGAACCCCTGCCGGATGAGTCGGTGCCGGAGGTTCTGCTTGTGGGTGCTTTGCTGTGGTGCGCCGCGCTTGTGCTCGCCGTTTTCGCCGGTCGTGTTCTCAACCGCGATCCGCTCAGCATGGCTTCCGGGGGCACCCTCTCGGCCGGGCTGTATGTGACCTACTACGGCATCTGGCGCGGACGCGCTCCGCGTCGGTCATAGACGGTCGTTTGTAGAGGTCACGATGCCGGTCGCCCGAGCTTTTCCTTTGTCGCGTAGAATGCGAGACCTGCTCAAGAGGATGTGGGAGAACCGCGATACGGAAGAAGGCGAGCTGACTTGCTCCATTCCGGGCGGATGGTGGCTGGGCAACGAGCAGGTGAGCGGGAGCGTTTGCACCTGGATCCTGCGCTACAGCTTGTTCAAGCGCATGTACACGAACGCGGGAAACGGCGGCATGGGCACTTACACGGTCTATGCCGCCAGCGAGGAAGTCGGGAAGCTGCTGAACGATCCTGACTATGTGCCGGAAGGCGCGGCGGTTGTGAAAGCCTTGGCTATGCGTTAACTGTCTGGCAACGGCTGTGCGTTTGTGCGGGTGGAAATGTGGAGGCTCTCGATGGTGCAGGCGGATACGGTTCTGGTTCATGACGGCCGCTTCGAGTACAGGACGGGGGGCTTCGCGGCCCGTTCCGTCTGCCGGCTTCGCGTTTACGAGAGCTGGGCGGGGACGATCCTGCTGGCAAGCGAGCTGGCCGACAATCCCGGCCCATCCATCACGAACTCCGCCGAGGCGCTCGCCACGGCGCTGGCGGAGCGGTACCGCCTGGACGCTGGGCACGCCGTGTTCATCGAGCACTACGACCAGGCTTCCTACCGGGGGCTGCCGCGCGAGCCGACCTATGACGCGGTAAGCTTCACCTGGGCCGGCGGCCGCGCCACGGCACCGCGCTGGAAAAGGCTGGGCGGGGCGGACCTGGACGCGCTCGGGCTGCCGGATAAATTGGGACCTCGGCCGTAAAAAGCAGGGCAGCAATGGTCGCTTTTGAAGGCCGGCATGGAAGGATTGTTCGATCGATGCCGAAGACGCTGCGGAGCGAAGAGGAAGCTGGGGCGGGCCCGGCGGCCGCGCGGCTCGTGATCGGGGAGGACGGCTTCGCGCTGCCGCTCGATCGGGGCCCCTCCCCCCAGGCCATCCGCGCGCGCAAGCGCAGCGGCAAAAGCTACACCGCGTCGGTCGAAGCGGAGGAGCTGCTCGCGCACGGCCAGCAGATCGCGGTCATCGACCCCACGGGCGCGTGGTGGGGCCTGCGCTCTTCCGCCGACGGGGAAGGCCCGGGCTACCCGGTGGTGGTCTTCGGCGGGGACCACGGGGACGCGCCGCTCGACCCGCACGCGGGAGCCGTGCTCGCGCGCGCCGTGGCCGAGCACGGCTTTTCGGCCGTCTTCGACGTGGGCTCGATGGGGATCGAAGACCAGCTGCGCTTCACGGCCGACTTCGCGGGCGAGCTGCTCAAGGAGAACCGGACCGCGCTGCACCTGTTCCTGGACGAGGCCGACACCTTCGCGCCGCAGAAGCCGTACCTGAAAAGCCAAAGCGCCTGCCTGGGCACGGTCGCCCGGCTGGTCAAGCAGGGCGGCATCCGCGGCATCGGGGTCACGATGATCACGCAGCGGCCGGCGGCCGTCAACAAGGACGTGCTCAGCCAGGTGGACATCCTGACGGTGCTCCGGATGGGCCACCCGAGGGACATCGCGGCCGCGGCTGAGTGGATCAAGAGCGAGGCGTCGCCCGAGTTCGCCCGCGAAGTGGCCGAAGCGCTGCCGGCGCTGCCCCGCGGCACGGCCTACGTCTGCTCGGCGGCGCTCGAGCTGGGCAGGCGCGTGGAGGTGCGCGCGCGGCGGACCTTCAACTCGGGCG
>CAXTUV010000542.1:0-2026 GCA_964247445.1 uncultured Acidobacteriaceae bacterium
CGGCTACGCCGCGCCGCAGCTCCATACCCACGCCGTGATCTTCAACGTGACCGAGCTGGACAGCGGCCGAACGCGGGCCTTGCAGCCCAAGAGCCTGTTCGACTCGCAGAGCTACATCACGGCCGTCTATCAGGCGGAGTTGACCTACCGGCTGCGCGGGCTGGGGTACGAGATGACGGCCGGGCGCAGCGGCGCGCCCGAGATCAAGGGGTACACGCAGGACTACCTTGACGCATCGAGCCTGCGGTCTCAGCAGATACGCGAGCAGTTGGCGCAGTCCGGTTTCCAGAGCCCGGCGGCGGCACAAATCGCGGCCCATGCGACCCGCGACGGCAAGCTCCTGCTTTCGCCCGAGGAGGTGCTGGCGGCGCACCGCGAGCTGGCAAAGCAGTTCGGCAATCAGGCGGCAACGGTGGTTGCCGAGGCGCGGGAGCGAGCCCAGGCGCAGAGCCAAAACCGAACGCAGGCCCAGGCCGGAACCGGCGGGCAGCCCGAGGGGAACAGCCGCGCGCAGGCGGCGGTCGCCTACGCGAAGGAGCACATCTTCGAGCGCGAAGCGGTCGCCGACCGGCGCGGCATCCTGCGCGACGCGCTCCGGCACGGCATGGGCGAGCTGCGGTCCGCCGAGGTGCAGGCGGAGTTCGAGCGCAGGCAGGCGGCGGGCGAGTTCCGCCGCGCCGCGAGCCGCGCCCATGACACCGACCTCAGCTACACCACGCCCGCGACCATCGCGGCGGAGCGGGCCAACGTCGCCCACATGCGGGCCGGGCAGGGCGCGGTCGAGCCGCTGCTGCCCGCGAAGCTCGCCGAGGAACACGCCGCGAGGACGGCCTTTCTGAACCCGACCCAGCGCCGGGTAGTTGAGGAGGTGCTGACCACGCGCGACCGCATCCACGGCTTGCAAGGGTTGGCCGGCACGGGCAAGACGACCACGCTCCAAACCATCCGGGAAGGCGCGGAGCGGGCCGGGTACGCGGGCGAGGGCTTGGCTCCGACGGCGAAGGCGGCGGCGCAGCTCCGCGAGGCGGGCATCAGCGCCGGGACGCTCCAAGGCTTCCTCGCGCGCGGCAACCAAGGGCAGCCCGACCCGGACAGCCGCCACCTATATATGTTGGACGAGTCGAGCCTCGCGAGCACCCGGCAGATGCGAGCCTTCCTTGAGAAGCTCGGGTCCGGGGACCGGGTGCTGGTCATCGGGGACACCCGGCAGCATCAGGGCGTGGACGCGGGCCGGCCGTTCGAGCAGATGCAGGAAGCCGGTATGCGGACTTCGCGGCTGGACCAGATCATGCGCCAGCGCGACCCCGCGCTGCGCCGGGCGGTCGAGCACTTCGCGAAAGGCGAGGCAGCCGAGGGCGTCGCCATGCTCGAGGAGCAGGGCCGGATCACCGAGGTACCCGACGCCAAGGAGCGCATCGCGGCCATCGCCAGGGACTACGCGGCCGCGCCCGAAAACACCATCATCGTTTCGCCCGACAACGCGAGCCGCCGCGAGATCAACCAGGCGGTCCGCGCCGAGTTGCAGGAAAAGGGCGTGGTCCAGAAGCACGGCCGGGAGATCCAAACCCTTGTCACGCGCGGCGACATGACGGGCGCGGACCGGGCTTGGGCGGCCCGCTACGCCGAGGGCGATGTGCTGCTCTACGCGCGCGGCAGCAAGGCGCTTGGGCTCGCGCGCGGAGAGTACGCGACCGTGGCGGCGGTCCATTCGGCGCGGAACGAGATCACGGTGCGCCGGGCGGACGGCGAGCAAGTCACCTACGACCCGGCGCGGCTCCGGGGCGTGACTGCGTACCGTGAGCTGGGGCGTGAGTTCGCGGTCGGCGACCGCATCCAGTTCACCGCCGGGAACGAATGGCTGGGGGTCGCGAACCGCGACCTCGCCACCATTACCGCGATGGAGCCGGGCAGAGTCACCGTCACCAGGGATGGCGGCGGATTGAAAGATAAGGAGCGGCGCAGCCTCACCTTCGATCCCGCGCTGTGGCGGCACATCGACCACGGCTACGCCGTGACCAGCCACTCG
>CAXTUV010000542.1:2036-2314 GCA_964247445.1 uncultured Acidobacteriaceae bacterium
CTACGCCGGGACCTCGCACAGCGCGCAAGGCGCGACGGCAAGCCGGGTGCTCGTGAACATCGACACCGAAGCGCCGCGCAGCCTCATCAACACCCGGCTCGCCTATGTCGCGGTCTCCCGCGCTGCCGACGATGCCCGCGTGTACACGAACCGGGCTGACAGCCTGCATGAGAAGCTGGCCGCCGAAACCACCAAGAGCGCAGCCGTCGAGTACAGCGCGAAGGCGCGGGAGCAGGCCCACGCGGGCTATCTTGGGCCTAAGCGGGACAAAGACATGG
>CAXTUV010000543.1:0-2305 GCA_964247445.1 uncultured Acidobacteriaceae bacterium
CCCCTATGACCATGCGCCCAGCTCTCGCCCTTGCTCTCCTAGCCGCCACAGCAGCGTCAGCGCAGCCCGTCAAGCCGCAGCCGACCGACCTGCAACTGCTGGCCCGCGTACAGTTGGTGCTGCGCCGCGAGCCCGCCTTTGCCGGCATGCACATCACCCCATCGGTCTCGCATGCCGTGGTGAGCCTGAACGGCGAGGTGGACTCGCAAGCCGCCAAGGTGCTCGCTTCCAATGAGGCCGGAACAGTCGCCGGCGTGAAAACAGTGCTCAACAACCTGACGGTGCAAACCGCGGTCGCCGCCCAACCCCTGCCTGCGCCCGCGCCGCCGCCCGCTCCCGTCGAAAAGCCAATCGTGACGAAAACCGTCACGCTCCCGCCTGAAACAACTTTATCGGTCCGGGTGGAAGACCTGATTGACACCAAGACCGCCAAGGCGAACGACACGTTCCGCGGCACATTGGCTTCGTCCGTCGTTCAGGACGGCTACACACTGCTGCCCGTGGGCACCTCCGTCACCGGGCGGGTAATTGAGTCGAAAGGGGCGACGCACTTCACCGGCGGCGCGCAGCTTTCGCTTGAGCTCGTGTCCGTCAATCTCCCGCAGTCCAGCGGCCAACCTAAACTTTCCGTCGTGACCGACCCGTGGTCAAGCGCGCAGCAAGGCCGGGGTAAGAACACCGCTGAAAAAACCGGCGGCGGTGCGGCAGTGGGCGCGATTATCGGAGCGCTTGCCGGCGGCGGAGGCGGTGCCGCCATCGGCGCGGCTTCCGGCGGCGCGCTCGGCGCGGGCACGAACGGTGTCACCAAGGGCAAGGAGATCGAGGTCAAGCCCGAGCAGCTGCTCCAGTTCAAGACCTCCTCGCCGCTTGAGGTCACGGTGCGTACCAAGGGCGGTGAGCAAATCCTGAACGCCGCGAACCCGGAACCCTCGCTCCAAACCCGGTCCGCGGAACCGCAGTAAAGCGTTGCGGGTGTGGGTGTCGCTTGAGAGTATGGGGAGGGTCCACCCACTCCCCATACAGGTGTCCCTTCTGTGAGGGTGTGTGAGAAGTCGGCGTCGGTGAAGATGGCGTCATCCTGAGCGTGAGGAAGGATCTGCTTTTGCTCCGGTGTGCATGCAACGCTGACGAACAGCAAATCCATTGCTGCGCTCAGGATGACGCCGGATTTTATGATCTGGACTTTTGTGGACACCCCAGCACCGTCGAGCTTTGCGCCTTTTTCGTCCTCAAGGTTTGATCCCGAGCCGCGCCCCCGAAAATGTCCATTTCCGGACACACTGTCCATTTCTGGACACTTGCTTTACCTGAAATCAACAACTTAGGCGCGCAAATAACGGCCCTCCACGTGCATAGAGAAAGCACAGAGGAGCGCCGCCCAATGCGTGTTTTGCTGCAAGACTTCCATTACGCTCTGCGCCAGCTTCGCCAAGCGTCCGCCTTCGCCTTCACCGCTGTCCTGACGCTCGCATTGGGAGTGGGCGCGGCGGCTGCCGTGCTCGCCGTCGCCCGGCAGGTGCTGCTTGCACCGCTGCCGTACCCGCAGCCGTCACAGCTGGTCGGCATCGCTTTCAACTGGCCGGCGGAGGGCATCAACGCCGGCACCACCGGGGAAGCGGGGCAGTTCCTGATGGAGCACAACCGCTCTTTCTCCGCTCCCGTGCTCACCAATGATTCCGCCACCCAGACCGCATACTCCGACGGGCACGGCGGCCTCGCCAATCTCAGCATCCAGAGCGTGTCCGCCGGCTATTTCGGCGTGGTCGGGGTCGCGCCCATGCTGGGCCGGGCATTTACAGCGGACGAAGACCGCCCTGGGGGCCCGCAATCCGTGGTGTTGAGCTACGGCCTTTGGCAGCGTGTTTTTCACGGCGATCGCGGCATCTTGGGCCGGGCAATCCGGCTCGACCGGCAGCCCGTGACGGTGATCGGCGTGATGCCTGCTTCGTTCCGCGCCGAAGCGTATGCGACGGAAACCACGCTCGGTGCGCCCGATGCCTGGCGGCCCCTCCAGGGCGGCCCGAAGGACCCCGGCTGGCTGGGGCATAACTATCAGCTGTGGGGAAGGTTGCGGCCCGGCATCTCGCTCGCGCAGGCCCGGGCGGAAGGCGCTGCGTTAAATGCCGCGCTGTATCGGGCATTTCCGCGTTACAACCGCGCACAAAATAATGGGAATGAATTGCCGCGTGTCGCCATCTTCCCGCTCCAAGCCGTGCTCGCCAGCGAAGCCCGGCCCAGCCTCCTCGTCCTGACCTTCGCCGTCGCTTCCGTGCTTCTGCCGGCAGCGGTCAATCTGTCCGGGCTC
>CAXTUV010000544.1:0-2293 GCA_964247445.1 uncultured Acidobacteriaceae bacterium
GGGCGCAGCTCTGACGCGAACGCATTATCAAGGCCGAAATCTAAGTTGAATTGCCAGTGCTGTCCGGCTCGCGCCTTCAGCTGTGACCAGCCGCCGACGTCATCGAGCGGGCGCACAAAGCTGCCCTGCCCCGCCGGCAAGGTCGTGTAGACATAGTCCTTATAGGCTCCACCCCCCAACCCGCCGAGCGCCAGGCCGCGATAAAACGCGCCGCTTGCTTCCAATCGCTTCGTTAAAGGAACGCGATAGTCAAGCGTCGCGGCCCAGGCATCGTAGTGGAAATACCCTGGGGCCTCATGAGGACTGAAATACCCGCCCGCCCCTATGCGGAAGCCGCTGTCCGGGTCGCCTTGCGCATAGGCTAGGTGAGCTTCAGGGCCAGGCCGGCGGCTTTGTTCGGCAAGGCTTGCAGCATTGCTTGCGGTGCTCTCCGCGGCGGGCAAAGCCGAGGCGTTGTTGAACGCGGGCGGATCGGGTACATCGAGCAAAGCCGCCTCAAAGCTGAAAGTCGAGCCGGAAGCAACCGCCTTGCGATACTCGCCGCCCGCTTGCGGCACCCAGTTCCATAGGTTGCCGGACCACGCAAGGGCTGGCTGCGCAAGCGCGGTCAGCGATGTAGGCGTGTTCGGTGAAAGAATTGGCCGGTCGAGCTCAACAAAGGCTTGCGCATCGGTCCAATCGATTGCGGCATGCGCGGTGCGCAGCCGCAGCAGGCCGCCGAGGGTGCTGTAGGCACTCGAGCCGGTGGATGTGGCGTTTCCGAAAAAGTCCGCGCGGACATCGCCGTGCGTGGTCCCGCCGAAGATGCGCGCCCCTTGAGCATCAAGGCCCAGTATGGTTTGCCGCAGCGTAATTCCCGTCGTCCCCGTGCCTCCGGTCGCCAGTGTCGGCGACTGGATCGAGTCGACACCGCCCGAGTTTTGAAAACCATTGGCTAGGATCAGCCCCGTCAAGGTGAGCGGGTATTTTGAGGTGCTTTCCACTTTTGTCTGTTCGTGCGTCGCAATCTCCGAGGTTTGGATGTCCTGCTGTTCGCGAAGTAACGCCACCTCTTGCGCAAGCGTCGCGGCACCTTCCGCGGCCGGCTCGCCCTCCGGCTGCCGGGCGGGAGCCGGCAAGCGACCTGCTGCTGGAGGATTTTGATTTGAGCCTCGGCTTGCTCCAGCTGCTGTTCTTGCCGCGCGGCGAGGGCAGCAAGGCGTGACATCTGAAGTGCTGTCCCGCTATCGGCAGCTGCGGGAGCTTGCCCACGCGCGCTGTTCACCATGAGGAGTACCAGCCATGCGAGCAGCTTTGGATTCGGACGGCAACACATCTGAGGGCGGCATTTCTCCGGGAGGCTGTACACGCGCGTCGGCTCACGGAGCAGCTGCGATCCCCTATTCATCGCTCTTGCCGGCCAGCTTGCGAGGACAGGAGCTCGCCGGCTTGCTCCCGAGACGGCTCCACGCCGATGGCATCCGACAGGTTCCGGTCTATCGTCAGTTGAAAAACAGTCTCTCCGGGACAGCTTCTCAGCAAGGTAACCATGCCGCCATGCTCTTCCGCAATGGCATGCGCCAAGGTCAAGCCGAGCCCTGTGCCGCTCTGCTTGCCTGCACTGACAAAGGCCTCGAAAAGAGTGTCGCGTACTGCATCCGGTATGCCCGCGCCGAAATCCGTAACGGTGGCGGCAATCTTTTCTCCCTCGGCGAAAAGCCTTACGCGGACCTCGCCCGCCGAGCCGCTTGCACGGGCGGCCTGGCACGCATTCAAGAGCAGGTTGTAGAACGCGCGCTCCACTTTTTTCGCGTCGATGAGCGCATCGTAGTGTTCAGCCTCTTCACAACAAACCCGGATGTCCACCTCATGCGCATCCGGGTGCGCACGCAGGAGCGTAATGGCCCGTTTTAGGATTTGCAAGACGGACTCACGCACCCGCAAGCGGGCTCCGTTGCGGCTGAAGACCAGCAGGGAGTCAATCTGCTCGGTTGTACAATGAACCGCTGCCTGGAATTCGGAAGAAAGTTCAGCGCGCTCCTGCTCCGAAAGCCGGGATGAAGAAAGAAATTCAGCATTTGCATAAACGGCCGCCAGGTAGTGACGCAAGTCGTGCGAAACGGAGCTGGCCATGCGCCCGATGGTTGCCAGCCTTTCCGACTCGAGCAGGGCAAGGTTGGCTTCCACCGTTTCCCGGCGCATCTGTGCAAAGGCCGAGCTCAACGCCCGTACTTCTCGTGTGCCTCGCTGCGGCAAGGGATGGTCCGGATCTCCGAGGCCAAAAGCGTGTACGCCTTTCACCAGCATCTCCAGC
>CAXTUV010000545.1:0-2291 GCA_964247445.1 uncultured Acidobacteriaceae bacterium
TTCGCGCGGATGCGGGCGAACGCAGTGGAGGTGCCGGGGCCGGAAACCGATGCGCTGGCTGCGCTCGCCGGGGAGCTCGGCATTGGGCTGGTGGTGGGCGCGAATGAGCGTGCGGGCAACACGCTGTACAACGCGCTGCTCATGTTTGACGAGGGAGGCAGGCTCGCGAACCACCATCGCAAGCTGGTGCCCACCTTTTCCGAGCGCATGGTGTGGGGCCATGGCGACGGCGCGGGCCTTGCGCCCGTTCCGGTGCACGGCGTGCGGACCGGCGGCCTGGTGTGCTGGGAGCACTGGATGCCATTGGCCCGCCAGCACATGCACGCGGCGGGTGAGCAGGTGCACATCGCGGTGTGGCCGACCGTCCACGAGATGCACCAGGTCGCAAGCCGCCACTATGCGTTCGAAGGCCGCTGCTTCGTGCTGGCCGCCGGGCAGATCCTGCATGCGCGGCAGCTGCCTCTGCCTTCCGGCAAGCCCGCGGAGGAACTGGTGCTGCGCGGCGGGTCGGCGGTGTACGCGCCCGACGGACGAGCGCTGGCCGGGTCGGTGTTTGACCGCGAAACGATCGTCCATGCGACGTTGGACCTTGCGGAGATCGACCGCGAAGCGATGACGCTCGACGTGGCCGGCCACTACGCGCGACCCGATGTCTTCGAGCTCACATTCCATCCCGGTCGGCGACGGCTTCATGCTGACGAATGAGTTGTCAAGCCTAGGTCGAAACTTTTCCTGAAACTTTCCTTCATTCCATGCTTCTAAAGCAGCAATGCGCTTAACGCCTGACTACGCGCTCCACCATCGCTGCTTCCGCACGCGCGCTTGTCGGGCCGCTTTCTATTCCTGTCGCCTCCGGTAATCGCCCTCTCCCCACCACCTCCGGACTCTACCGATAGGAGTTTTCCCACCTTGAAATCCTTGCTGTTCCTGATATTCGCAAGCGCCGCCGGTGCCCAGGTAGTCGGCGGCACCATCACCGGCTCGGTCACCGATGCGACCGGCGCGATCGTCCCCGGCGCGACTGTAACCGTTCGCAACGAGAACACGGGCACCGAGCGCCGCCTCACCGCCGATTCCGCGGGCGAGTTTTCCGCGCCTTCCGTTTCGGTCGGTACGTATACCGTGACGGTCGCGGCGCAGGGCTTCGGCGAGCTGCGTCGCATGGGCGTGGCGCTCACGGTAGGCCAGGCATTGCGTTTGCCGCTGGTGCTCCAAGTGTCCAATGTCGCTCAGGAAGTCACGGTGGCCGACGAGCCCGCGACCGTGAACCTGACGACCCAGCAAATCTCCGGCCTGGTGAACTCGAAACAGGTCAAGGAGCTGCCTTTGAACGGCCGCTCCTACGACCAGCTGCTCACCCTCAACCCGGGGATCGTGAACTACACGGCGGAGCGCTCGGGGGCGACCGGCACGTCGAACTCTGCGGTCGGCAACTTGTTTACCGCGACCGGCCGCCGCCCGCAGGACAACCTCTTTCTGCTGAATGGGATCGAGTACACGGGCGCGTCGCTGATCGACCTGACGCCCGGCGGCGCGAGCGGGCAGCTGCTGGGCGTGGACGCGGTCCGCGAGTTCAACGTGGTCACCAACACCTACGGCGCGAACTACGGCAAGCGGGACGGGGCCCAGGTTTCCATCGTGACCGAGAGCGGCACAAACCAGCTGCACGGCTCGGCGTTTGAATTCCTCCGCAATGCCGCGCTCGACGCGCGCAACTTCTTCGACCAGGCGCGGAAGCCGCAGTTCCAACGCAACAGCTTCGGCGGCGCGCTCGGCGGGCCGCTCCGGCACGACAAGAGCTTTCTGTTCGGCAACTACGAGGGCTACCGGCAAAACCTAGGCATCACGGACGTAACGCTGGTGCCCGACAACCAGGCCCGCGCGGGGTTTCTGCCGAATGCCAACGGTGTGGAGCAGCCGGTACGATTGGGTCCTGACGTGGCGGGCCTGCTGGCGCTGTGGCCCGCGCAGAACGGGCCGGAACTGCTGAGCGCCACCGGGCAGCCGACCGGCATCGCGCAGGCATTTTCCTCGCCTCTCCAGCGGATTCGCGAGGACTTCGGCACTTCGACCAGAACCTGACCGCGAATGACCTGCTGTTCGGCGTGTACACGATCGACGACTCCGCCGCGAACACCCCCACGCAGAACCCGCTGTCGCTCATCAACCTGACGCTGCGCGAGCAGGTCGCGAGCGTGCAGGAGCAGCATGTGTTCTCCTCGCGGCTGCTCAACACGGCCCGGTTCGGATATTCGCGGGCGGGCTTTTTCTTCAACGGGTCTGTCCCAGTA
>CAXTUV010000546.1:0-2283 GCA_964247445.1 uncultured Acidobacteriaceae bacterium
ACGCAAGCCGAACCCAAAGCAGACTCCTTCCGCTGAACCCCTCTCGGCGAATGAGAAAGCGAAAAAGACTAGGTTGCAGATTTCACTTCCTTACCTCGCATCTCCTGGATCGATCAAAACTGCGCTGGATAAGATCCGCTCTGCCGCTACGCCGGAGCGAGTCACAGGAGATTTTGTGTCGACCAAGCTGGGGATGAAGGGCGGCACTGGTGCAGCAATCGTGCCCCTCCTAAAGAAGATTGGCTTTGTAAGCTCAGATGGAACCCCTTCTGAACTCTACAAGCGTTTTAGAAATTCGACTCCGCAAGTGAGTGGAGCTGCGATGGCGGAAGGAATACGACGTGGCTATGCTCAATTAAGGAGCACCAACGAGTATTTCCATGTACTCGATGATAAGGGACTCAAAGCGCTGATAGTACAGGTGACTGGAGGAGAACCCGAGAGTTCAGCCGTCAGGCAGATTTATGGAACGTTGAGCACCCTGAAGCAGTTCGCAGATTTTGAAGCTCCGATTCCCGATGCGGACAGTCATGACGCACATAGTACGACTGATTTAGGCCTGAGCCAGGTTACACCAGATCTTTTCGCCAAGGAAAGCACCTCCATTGGCATGAATCTTAGCTACACGATTAATTTGAACTTGCCTGCGACTCCAGACCAAGCGGTTTTCAACTCCGTATTCAAAAGCTTACGGGAGCATTTACTACAATGATGCACAATCAAATTCTTGACAAGATCAAAGCTTTTTCCATGACTAATCAGATGGTCACGGAAGATCTTTCCAGAATCTCAGCGTTATACGAGCTGGATTTGGGTCATGCGCCCCACCAGAAAACTGAGATCGAGCAGGTCTACTATCCACAGTTCGATGCTTCGGTGCGCCAAGAGGCAGCAGCGATGGCACGACACTACGAGCTCTTCTACTGCTTGGAAAAGACTGTGAGGTCACTAATATCCAAAAGCTTGTTAGAAGCAGAGGGGTCAGAGGACTGGTGGGATAGAGGGAGGATTCCTTCACACATCAGAGAAGAGGTGCGCGATCGCATAAGGAAAGAGGTAGATTCCGGAGTAAATCGCCGCTCATTTGACGAGTTAGACTATACCAACTTTGGAGAGCTTTCTACGATAATTGTAGCTAATTGGGACTTGTTCGGATCACCTTTAAACAGCAAGAAAGCGGCAGAGAAAATAATGTCAAGCCTGAATACACTCAGGGCTCCTATCGCACACTGTTGCGCACTTGCAGAGACTGAACAGTTAAGGCTTAGTCTTGCAGTAAGAGATTGGTTCAGATTAATGGAATAAGCAGCTTGGGGCGGCGAAATTCACTCGCCGCCAAAAGCGAGGTTCTCAAACCGCGTGCACTTGCTCAGGTACGCGAGGTGAACACTCCCCGTCGGGCCGTTGCGTTGTTTGGCGATGATAATTTCCGCCTTCCCCTCGGTTTCGGGGTCGGGTTGGCCGTTTTCGTCGCGGTTGTAGTAGCTTTCGCGGTGGATGAAGGCGACGACGTCGGCGTCTTGTTCGATCGAGCCCGACTCGCGCAGGTCGGACAGCATGGGTTTTTTGTCGCCGCCGCGCTGCTCGCTGGCGCGGGACAGCTGCGAAAGGGCGATGACCGGCAGGGCGAGTTCTTTCGCCAGGGCCTTGAGGCCGCGGCTTACGGCGGAGACCTCCTGGGTGCGATTTTCGTAACCGCGCTTGCCCGCCCCGGGGCCGCCCGCCGAGCCCCCGGTCATCAGCTGTAGGTAGTCGATGACGATCAGGTCGAGGCGGCCGTGCATCTGGCGGAGGCGGCGGGCTTTGGCGCGCATTTCGGTCAGCGAGATGGCGGGGGTGTCATCGATAAAGATGTTGGCTTCGGTGAGGCGTTCGAGGGCTTCGGTGAGGCGGTCCTGGTCTTCGCGGCTGGTGTAGCCCTTTTGGATTTTCTGCTGGTCGACCAGCGCTTCGGACGCGAGCATGCGGCGCAGCAGCGACTCCTTTGACATTTCGAGTGAGAAGACGGCGACGACCGCCCCGCCGCGCACCGCGGCGTTTTGGGCGATGTTGATGGCCCATGCGGTTTTGCCCATCGACGGGCGCGCGGCGATGATGACCAGCTCGGACTTTTGGAGGCCGGAGGTCATGCGGTCAAACTCGGTGAAGTGAGTTTCGAGGCCCGTGACCTCGCGGTGGCCTTCGGCGAAAAGGTTGTCGATGGAGCCGAAGGAGTCGCGGACGATCTCGGGGATGCTCGCGAAGCCGCGCTGGACGCCGTGCTCGGTGACTTCAAGCAGCTTG
>CAXTUV010000547.1:0-2283 GCA_964247445.1 uncultured Acidobacteriaceae bacterium
AGCGCGGCCCTGAAAAGGCCGGCGTCGGCGGTTCGATCCCGTCTCTGGCCACCACCCTGCAAGAAACAGCGCACCTCACTTCCTGGATGATCTGCAAGCAGATTGAAAGCACGTTGAAATGGCATGTTTTCTCCTTTGCCGCCCCTTACTCGGCCGATCAGCCGTTCACAGATGCAACGCTGTGACCGTGTACGTCAGGCATCGCCGCCGCCAAGCAGGCCCTTGCCGCCTTTCAGGATTCAACAGATCCGAGCAAGCCGGCATTGATAGGGGGATGCCGCTCAGCTCTCCCCCGCCTGGCAAACGCGATTCAGGGCTAGGGAAACGGCGGCCATCGTCCACGCCCAGGCCGGCGTCCGCGAGGCGCAGGCCATGCTGACCGAGGCCAAGGGTGCCCTGGTCCAAGCCAAAGCTTCCTCCACCGACGTAGATTTACGCAAAACGCAGCTCGAAGCGGCCCATGCCAACGTCGCCCAAGCCTAAGCGGCGGTCGACGACCAGCTGCAGTTTCCTTAGATGACAGTGAACGCGACGCCACGCATCGGCTGGGTTCCCGCGGCTTTCTCGCCTCCTTCGCTCTTTTTGTCGCGCGCCATTCGAGCTTCCGCATATGCATAGTGAGAAAGCGCGAGTCCGATCACAAACGTAGCCAAGGCAGGGCCGGCGTGAAACGCAAAATGCATCCCACCCATGCTCTGCATGTGCCGTTGCACCGGAGGCCAAGGCCCAGCTCCGTTTACTCTTTTGCTGCCGCCTCTTGTGCTTTGCCGCCGTCGCGAGCTACTCTTCCTGCGCAGCTGAGAACTCGTTTTTACATGCGGTGTAAGCCTTTTTTGGAGAGCCCTTATGCACGTGCGCCACACCCCCATCCTCAGGCAAGCGCGACGGGCGCTCCTTGTCGGTTCTGCTTTGCTGCGCGGAACTCTTCCGGTGCTCGCGGTGCTTTCCCTTCCCGTGGCGGCGATGGCGCAGTTCAGTTCGAGTCTCCAAGGCACGGTCACGGATCCGTCCGGCGCTGTGATCGCCGGCGCCGCGGTGACCCTCACAAACACGGCCAACAACACCGTGCGCACGGCAACTACCTCGGGCTCGGGGGCGTATGCGTTCGGCTCGCTCGCTCCGGGCAGCTACACCATTGAGGTGCGGGCGCAGGGCTTTCAGCCCACGCAGACGGCCGCGACACTCACCACCGAGCAGCAGGCCGGGATCAACGTGACGCTCAATGTCGGCAATGACGCGACTCAGGTGCAGGTCACGGCGCAGGGCCCCGCGCTGAACCCGGAAGAAAACCGGGTGCAGACTACACTCGACACGGAACAGGTGCGGACGCTGCCCTTGCAAAACCGGGGCACCCTGAACCTGACCAACGCAGCGCCGGGCGTGAGCGGCTATTCGCAGAACCTCGACAACTTCCAAAATGAGGAAACGCCGAACGCCAACGCGAACGGGCACTTCTTCGGCAGCAACCTGTACGTGATCGATGGAATCGAGAGCGACGCGAACATCACCGGCGGCACGAACAATATCACGCCCAATCCGGACTCGCTCCAGGAGATCGCGCTCCAAACCAATACCTTCGCCGTGGACTTTTACGGCGGCGCGGGCGTCACGACGGAGCTGACAACCAAGGGCGGCTCGAATAAGTTCCATGGCACGGGCGAGATCAGCTTCTACAACCAGGACTTACAAGAGCGCTTCTTCTTTTCGGGCAGCGGCACCCCGGTGCAGCCTTATAAGCGGTTCGAGTATTCAGGCACGCTCGGCGGCCCGATTTATAAAGACAAAACGTTCTTTTTCGCTTCCGCGGAAAAACTCGCATCGACACAAGCCGGAGGAACAAATTTCTTCGCCAGCGAAGACCCGGCATTTGTCGCCCTTGCCCGGCAAAACTTCCCAAACACAAACGGTACGCGCGTCCTTACGCAATTTCCCACGCAGGGCATCAACTTCCAAAGCGTGCGCTTTTACACCTCGCCCGACCTCGTGACCCAATGCGCGACGCCGACGGGCAACTGCACGGTCCCGTTTATCGACAACGTGAACCAGACGACCTCGCCCTTTAACAACGGTCTACAGTACAGCCTTCGCTTGGATCAGAACCTTCGCGGCGGTAAGGATCGCATCTACGCGTATTACTTCAACATCACGCATACGCCGCAAATCATTGACCCGCGGCCCGCGTTTTCTTCCGTCCAGCCGACAGCCAGCAACCTATACTCCATCAATTACACCCACATCTTCTCGCCGAGTGTTTTGAACGAAGCTTCGTTCGCGTATAAGCGC
>CAXTUV010000548.1:0-2283 GCA_964247445.1 uncultured Acidobacteriaceae bacterium
GCTTTGTTCTCGGTCCACTCGCTGAGTTTGCCGCGGACATCCGTCACCCCGTTCTCGGTACCACCTTAGGTGCACTGCTTGCGCTTCTGCCATGTCCTGAGACGACACACCCCCTTCACCCGCACCGACCCGTGTACCCTGTTCCTACGACGGGGACATTTTGAAATCACTTCTTACGGTCGTGTTCGCGGCCACGGCCGCCTGCGCGCCCGCGCAGCAGTCCAACCAAACCATCCCGAACGGGACCGCGGTCAGCGGTCAACCCACGCCAACCACCGAAACCATCGAAGTCACCGGCCTCCGCACCCCGGTGGCCGCGCTGGAAAGCCCGGTCTCGACCCGCATCCTCACCGCCAAGCCTCTCCAGCAAGCCGCCCCGGTCGGTCTTGACGGCAAACTGCGCACCATCCCGGGCTTTGACCTTTTCCGGCGGTCGTCTTCGCTGGTCGCGAATCCTACCACTGAGGGCGTGTCCCTTCGCGGTCTCGGCTCCACCGCCGCCTCCCGCTCGCTTGTATTGCTCGGCGACGTACCCATTAATGATTCCTTCGGCGGTTGGATTCATTGGCTGGAGCTTCCCGCCCTGTCCGTGGGCCGCGTCGAGGTGGTGCGTGGCGGCGTCAGCGACCTGTACGGCTCAAGCGCCGTCGGCGGGGTCGTCCAGATTTCACCGGTGCCGCTCGCCGAAAAGCCTGAGCTCGTGCTCGAGTCCGGCTTCGGCGCGGAAGGCTTGAACGATAACGAAGCGCTCCTACGTGTAGGCCGCGGCCGGTGGGCCGGGCTTGCCGCCGCCGGCTCCATCAACACCGACGGCTACACCCTGGTCGCCCCGAACCTGCGCGGGCCTGTCGACGCCCACTCCAACGTGCATGCCGAGAATGCATTGGTTTTCGGCGAGCGCCGGCTCGGGCCGGCCGGCTCCGGCCAAGGCTTCTTCCTGCGCGGCAATGTGCTCAACGAGGACCGCCACAACGGCACCCCGCTCACCACGAACGCAACCCGCCTGTGGCGCTACTCCGCCGGCCTGGATCGTGGGGATTGGCAAGGCCGCGCTTGGGGTTCCACCATCGCCTTCCGCCAAAGCTTTTCGTCCGTCGCGCCCGGCCGGGTGAGCGAAACCCTGACCCGCGTCGCCACCGGCCCTGCCGACGAGCTCGGCGGTGCCGTCCGCTGGCGGCATGCTTTCCTGCCGACTCTGGTCGCGCTCGCAGGCTCTGACGTTCGCGATATTCGCGCGGAAGACATGGAGCGGCCCACCGCGCGCGGAGCCGCCCCGACCACAACCACCGCCCGTCAAACTGACGCCGGCGGCTACGGCGAGCTCTTGTGGACCCCAGGACCATGGCTGCTTTCCGCCTCCGCCCGTGCCGACCGCTTCCTGAGCCGCGACGCCGCCCAGTACACCCTCACAACCGGGGCGCAAAAAGCCCTACCCTCCATTGATCAGGTGGTCGTGGATCCACGCGCCGGTATCTCCCGCCGCCTCGGGAAGGCGCTCGCCGTAAGCGCGAGCGGCTTCCGCGCCTACCGCGCCCCCACGGAAAATGAGCTCTACCGGAATGGCCAAGTGGGCCAGCAAAATACCCTAGCCAACGCCAACCTGCTTTCTGAGCGCGCCACGGGCTGGGAAGCCGGGCTCGCCGGCGAGGCTACCTCCCGCTGGGCTGCCAGCTGGCGCGGCTCCTATTTTTGGACCGCGGTCAATCGCCCCATCACCGCCCTGACGCTTTCAACCACTCCTACCGCGACCACTCTGGAGCGCGAGAACCTCGGCCAAATCCGCTCCCGCGGCATCTCACTCGACGGCGCGATTCACCCTGCGGGCTGGTTGCAGATTACCGGCGGCTACCAGTTCGCGCGCGCTACCGTTACCCGCTACAACCCTCCGCCCGCGCTTTCCACGGTAGCGCCCAACCTTGTCGGCCGCTGGATTCCGCAAGTGCCCCGCAATACTGGAACTCTCCAGCTCGTCGCCTCCCAGCCCCGCTTGGGTTTGCTCAGCGTGCAAGCCCGCGTCAGCGGCCGCCAGTATGACGATGACCTGAACACTTTCATCCTTCACCCCTTCACCCGCTTCGACGTCTACGCCGCCCATAACTTCAGCCCCCGCTGGCAGCTGTTCACCTCGGTCGAAAATATCCTCGACCGCTCCGTGGACGTAGGCCGCACCCCCATCCGCACCCTGGGCACCCCACAGCTGGCCAGGTTCGGCGTACGGTTCACCTTGGGCAACGGCCTGTAGTAAGAAAGCTTTCCGCCGACAACTCTTAATGGTATTTTCTC
>CAXTUV010000549.1:0-1327 GCA_964247445.1 uncultured Acidobacteriaceae bacterium
CGACAAGCAGGGGCTTGTTCCCTTTGCCCGCGGCCTCCAGGCGCACGGCGTCGAGCTGGGTTCCACCGGCGGCACCGCCCGCGCCCTGCGCGAAGCGGGCCTTGCCGTGCGCGACATCGACGAGCTGACCGGCTTCCCGGAGATGCTGGACGGCCGGGTAAAAACCCTCCACCCCAAAGTACACGGCGGCCTGCTCTATAAGCGGGACAACGCGCAGCACCGCGCCTCTGTGGAATTGCACGGCATCGCCCCGATCGACATGGTGGTCGTGAACCTGTACGCCTTTGAGAAAACCGCCGCGCGCGAAGGCGTTCCATTCGGCGAGGTAATCGAGAACATCGACATCGGCGGCCCGTCCATGCTCCGCTCCGCCGCGAAGAACTTTGAGGACGTGGCGGTCGTCACCGACCCGGCGGACTACGAAGCGCTCATCGAGCAGTTGGCGGCTCACGGAGGGCTCGACCGGACAACACGTTGGCGGCTCGCGCAAAAGGCATTCGCGACAACCGCGGCCTACGACACCGCGATCGCGAACGCTCTGGACCGGGTCACGGGACCGCCCGCCGCCGATGCGCCCTTTACCGCTGAAGCGGAACCGCTGCCCGCGACGCTGCGCCTCCTTCTGCCCCGCACGGCCGCGCTGCGCTATGGCGAAAACCCGCACCAACGGGCCGCCTTGTACGCCGACGGTTCCAAGCGCGGGGTCGCCGGGGCTTTGCAGCTCCAAGGCAAGGAGCTGTCCTACAACAACCTGGTCGACCTTGACGCCTGCTGGGAACTCACGCGGGAGTTTTCGGAGCCCATGGTCGCCATCATCAAGCACACCAACCCTTGCGGCGCGGCGACCGGCGCGACGGTCCTGGAAGCTTACGAGAAAGCGCTCGCCGCCGACCCCGTCTCCGCCTTCGGCGGCGTGATCGGCGTCAACCGCGAAATCGAGGAGGCTGCCGCCGAAGCCATCAGCAAGCTCTTTGTCGAGGCGATCGCCGCCCCCGCCTACACGCCCGGCGCGCGCGAGCGATTCGCGGCCAAGAAGAACCTGCGTTTGCTTGAGATCGAGCACGCACCCGGCGCTTGGACCTTGAAGCACATCTCGGGCGGTCTGCTGGTGCAGGATGCCGACCGCCCCGCCACGCCTACGCTCAAAACGGTAACTGCCCGGCAGCCCACGGAGGAAGAGGCGCGCGCTCTCCTGTTCGCCTGGCGTGTTTCGAAGCACGTCAAGTCCAACGCGATCGTCTATGCTCGCGACGGGCAAACCGTGGGCATCGGCGCGGGGCAAATGAGCCGAGTCGACGCCGCCCGGTTCGGCGCGCAAAAAGCCGTC
>CAXTUV010000549.1:1337-2273 GCA_964247445.1 uncultured Acidobacteriaceae bacterium
GCTCGCGGGTACGGTCGCAGCCTCGGACGCGTTTTTTCCGTTTCCGGACGGCCTGGAAGAGGTGGCGCGCGCCGGGGCGACCGCCGTCATCCAGCCCGGCGGCTCGGTGCGCGATGAGGAGGTCATCGCCGCCGCCGACCGGCTCGGGGTCGCCATGGTGTTCACCGGTGTCCGGCATTTCCGCCACTGAGTGTCAGAATGGGTCCGCTGTGCCGAAGTGGAACCGGCTTGACCCGCCGGTAACACAGTTGCCGGTATTTCGCATCCTCGGCCCATTTACAATCGTCTCAGTTTGCAAGCTGCCGACCTTCACGGCCGCTGAAAGGCCGTCTGTGCGCCACTCGTCCAACCCTCTTCTCATCGCCTTCGCTTCCGTTCTGCTCGCGCAAGCCGGTTTCGCGCAAAAGGAACCCACCTCGCAGGAGAAGCAGGCGGACGCGTATTACCATGCCATGCTCGCTCACAACTACGAGGAGCAGGCGGTCCAGGGCGGCAAGCCCGAGCTCGCGAACCAAGCGGTGGACGAATATAAGGCGGCGCTTGCCGCCGACCCCGACTCGACGACACTGAGCAACAGCCTGGCCGAGCTTTACTTTCGAACCGGGCGCGTGCGCGAGGCCATCGACGCCGCGCAAGCCGAGATAGCGCGCGACCCTAACTCGCTCGAAGCCCACAAGCTGCTCGGCCGCATCTATCTCCGCTCGCTCGGCGACGCGCAATCGAGCAACAGCAAGGACATGCTGAACCTTGCGATCGGCGAATACAAGCGCATCCTCCAGCTTGAGCCCGACAACGTCGAGAACCATTTGCTGCTCGGCCAGCTGTACTCCTTCGCCAAGGACACCCCGCACGCCCAGGAGCAGTTCGCCGCCGCGCAAAAGATCAATCCGCACTCCGAGGAAGTGGTGCTGAACATGGCCCGGATCGACACGGAGC
>CAXTUV010000550.1:0-2242 GCA_964247445.1 uncultured Acidobacteriaceae bacterium
CGTATCGTAAATGCGTGATGACGCGCCGCTCTTTCACGCAAAGCCTACTGGCCTCCGCGCTGGCCATGCAGGTTCCCGCTCCCTCCAGCCTGCGCAGCACAGCTGCCGCGCACGGCCGCCGTTTTGGCTTCGCTGTCAATGTGGGCAGGCTCGACCGCGAACCACTTTACGCCCGCACCGTTGCCCAGCACGCTGACATCCTCGTCGCGGAAAACGCGATGAAATGGCAGGCCTTGCGCCCGTCTCCCACCGCGTTTGACTTCTCCGCCGCTGATCGTCTCGTAGCCTTTGCCGAAGTCCACTCCATCGCCGTCAGAGGCCACAATCTTTGCTGGCACGAGGCGCTGCCCGCCTGGTTCGCCGCGTATGCCACCCCGGACAATGCCGAGCAGTTGCTTCGCGATCACATCGCCCGCGTGGTCGGCCATTACCGAGGCCGCATCGTCGCCTGGGATGTCGTCAATGAAGCGGTCGACCCCAAAAGCACCCGCCCCGACGGCCTGCGCGACAGCCCATGGCTGCGCCTGATGGGGCCACGCTACATCGAGGCTGCGTTTGAGGCGGCCCGCGCCGCCGACCCCCATGCCGTGCTCTACCTGAACGACTACAGCTTGGAAGTGGACGCCTTGAAGCGCGCAGCCTTCCTGTCGCTCGTCAAGCGGCTCGGTGACCGGATGGACGCCGTCGGCCTCCAATCGCATCTTTCCGCCGACTCCGCGCCCCACATCGGCCCGGAATATGCAGCATTCCTCCGCGAGATAGCCGCGCTCCACGTCAACGATGACAGCTTGCCCGACGCCGGCCGGGATGAAGCGGTAGCCGCCGTGTACCGCCGCTACCTCGACCTTGTCCTGCGCGAGCCGAACGTCCACGACGTCCTCGTCTGGGGCGTCGAGAACAAGAGCTCCTGGCTTAACGCCCCCGGCAAGGTAAAGGAGCGGCCCAAGCACCCCGACCGGGAGCAGCACTGCCTTCTGTTCGACGACAGCTTTGAGCCGCAGGCCGCTTCCAGTGCTGTGCAGGGGGCGCTTGCCTAGTGATTACGCGACCCCCGCCAATTGCCTGAGCACATACTGCAAAATCCCGCCGTGCTCGTAGTAGGCGGTCTCCCCCGGCGTATCGATCCGTACCCGCACGGGGAACTCCTTCATCACCCTGTCTGTCGCGACTGCCCGCACGATCAGCACCCGTCCGGAAGCAAAGCGCTCCCGTAGGAGTGCGGCCAAGCCCGGGAAGTCAAACACCTCCTCGCCCGTCAACCCCAGCGAAGCCGCAGACGCGCCCGCCTCGAATTCGAGCGGTAGAATCCCCATGCCGACTAGGTTCGACCGGTGAATCCGCTCATAGCTTTCCGCGATCACCGCCCGCACACCTAGCAGCTTCGGTCCCTTCGCCGCCCAGTCCCGCGACGAACCCGACCCATACTCCTTACCGGCCACAATCACCAGAGGCACCCCGCGTCGCGCGTACTCCTCCGCGGCCTCGAAGATGGTCGTCTCCGTGCCCTCCGGCAGCAGCCGCGTCACGCCGCCCTCGGTACCCGGCGCAAGCTTGTTCTTAAGCCGCACATTGGCAAAGGTTCCCCGCACCATCACCTCATGGTTGCCCCGCCGCGAGCCGTATGAATTGAAGTCGGCCGGACGCACCCCATGCTCGACTAGGTACCGCCCCGCCGGCGAGCTCGCCTTGATCGACCCCGCGGGCGAGATGTGGTCCGTCGTCACCGAGTCGCCCAGCATCGCCAGCACACGCGCGCCCCGGATATCCTCAACCGGCGCGGGTACGGCCGCCATCCCATCGAAATACGGTGCTTGCCGGATGTACGTCGAGTCCGGCTCCCAGGCATACGTGTCGCCCGAGGGCACCCGCAGCGCCCGCCAGTGCTCGTCGCCCGCGGTCACCGTCGCGTATTCGTTCTCATACGACTCAGCAGTCAGCGAGGCTTCCACCACCGCGTCCACCTCCGCCTGCGTCGGCCAAATATCTTTGAGAAACACGTCCGCGCCGTCCAGCCCGCGCCCCAGCGGGTCCGTCTCCAGGTTACGGTCGATCGACCCCGCCAGCGCATACGCCACCACCAGCGGCGGCGACATCAGGTAGTTTGCGCGCACATCCGAGTTGATCCGCCCCTCGAAGTTCCGGTTCCCGCTCAGCACCGAAACCGCCACCAACCCGTGCCCGTCGATCGCTTCCGATACATCGGTCGGCAGCGCGCCCGAATTTCCTATGCACGTCGTACAGC
>CAXTUV010000551.1:0-1246 GCA_964247445.1 uncultured Acidobacteriaceae bacterium
CGAATCGGGCAGCGTAATCCCGGTGATCATGCGGATGCTGGAGGTCTTGCCCGCCCCGTTTGGCCCCAGTAGACCGAACATGCTCCCCGGTGCAACTGAGAACGAGAGCGCGTCGACCGCCACCTTCTCGCCGTAGCTTTTGGAAACCTGGTCCAGCACAACTGTCGCGCCCAAATGCACCGCCCGGTCCAGCCGCAGGAAGTGTAGCAGGCCCCTAGAATGGGGCGTGGCCGATACTCGGCGAGTACGCACCCTCATCCTGCGCGAGCGTGTTTTGCTGGCTTTCCTGCCCGGCATCGCCGCGTTGTGGATCGCGCTGATCGGGCGAACTCTGCGGTTTATCGTACTCGCCGAGCCCGGCGCGCGACCCGCCCCTTTGCCCGCGCGCGGTATTTACTGTTTCTGGCACCAGGGAACCTTCCCGGCCGGGTGGTATTTTCGGCGCTACAACGCTTGCATCCTGATCAGCCGGTCGTTCGACGGGGAGCTGATCGCCCGCACGCTGGGGCGACTCGGGTTCCGCAGCGTGCGCGGGTCGAGCTCGCGCGGGGCCGTCGGGGGCTTGCTGGCGCAGCGGGCAGAGGTCGAGCGCGGCGGTTTGGCCATCTTCACGGCGGACGGGCCGCGCGGGCCCGCGTTCCGTTCCAAGCTGGGGCCCGTGAAGCTGGCGCAGCTCACCGGGCGCGAGATCGGGTGCTTTCATCTACAGCCGGAGCGGGCGTGGGTGCTACGCTCCTGGGACCGGTTCCTGATCCCCAAGCCGTTTTCGCGTGTCGCCGTGAGCTGGGCCCGGAGCGTGCCCGCCCCGCCGCCCGGCGCGCCGCCTTCGGTATTGGAACAGCACCGAAGTAATGTGGACGCCG
Organism: uncultured Acidobacteriaceae bacterium; assembly: GCA_964247445.1. Taxonomy (GTDB): domain Bacteria; phylum Acidobacteriota; class Terriglobia; order Terriglobales; family Acidobacteriaceae; genus EB88. The sequence continues at coordinate 864 of CAXTUV010000551.1, forward strand.
CTTTAGAACGAGCGCGGGCGCAGGCTTTGCGGTATTTTGAGCGCAAGAGTCGCCGATGAGCCAAGGAATGTGGGACCTGAAAAAGCTGATGTTCACCGTGCAGGGCAGCCTGTGCTTTTACTGCTGGAAGCCCATGACGCAGGAAAAGGAACATATCCAAGCCGCGCACTACGCCACCAAGGACCACCTGGTGCCGGTGAGCGCGGGCGGCGCGGACGACTGGACGAACACGATCCTGGCTTGCCTGGCCTGCAACCGGGTCAAGTCGAACCGGATGCCGACCGAGGCCGAGCGCGCCCGGCACGGGCACCTGTATGCCCTATTCAATGAGAGGGTGGAGCTACGCCGGGCGGAGATCGCGGCCAAGGAAGCGAAAAAGGCTG
>CAXTUV010000551.1:1256-2226 GCA_964247445.1 uncultured Acidobacteriaceae bacterium
CCGGAAAGTGCGCCCTCCTCGCCGCCGCCCGTTGCTATGCTCTCGAGCCATGGCGATGCGGACGTGGTCGGATCTTCCATGCCGCCGCCCGGAGCTCCCATGGGACCGACGGAAGCGAGCCCGGCCCCGGATGCCTGAGGACGCGCCGGACCTGGTCAGCGATTACGGGTTTGACCTGCCGCCGGAGCTGATTGCGCAAGCGCCGCCCGCGGACCGGGCCGGGGCGCGGATGCTCACGCTTGACCGCGCAACCGGAGCGCTTGCCGACCGCAATTTTGCGGATTTGCCCTCGTTCTTGAACCCGGGCGACTTGCTCGTGCTCAACGACTCTCGGGTGATCCCTGCGCGGCTGTTCGGCCGCCGCGCGGACGCGCGTACGCAGCCCGGGCAGGATCCGGCACGGATTGAAGCATTGCTGGTCGAGGAAAACTCCCCAGGGGCGTGGACCGCGCTCGTGCGCCCTGGACGCAAGGCGCTCACGGGCGAGCGACTTCTGTTCCCCTACGACGAGCCGCCTGTTCTTGAAGCCGAGGTGGTCGCGCAGGGTGAGCGGGGCGAGCGCACGCTCCGGTTCGCGCCGCACCCGGACTTTCTCGGCGCGCTGGATTTGCTCGGGGAGGTGCCGCTGCCGCCCTATATCGAACGCGCGGGCGTGGCTGGCGCGGAGGACCGGGCGCGCTACCAGACTGTATACGCGGGCGAGCGGGGCTCGGTTGCCGCACCCACGGCCGGGCTGCACTTTACGCCTGAGATTTTGGAAATCATTCGTGCACGCGGCGTGGAAATAGCTTATGTCACCCTGCACGTCGGCTTGGGGACGTTCCAACCCGTACGGGTGGCGCGGGTGGATGCAATCAAGCTCCACAGCGAGCGCTTCACCCTGCCCGCCGCGACCGCCGAGGCCGTGAACCGGGCGCTCGCGGAAGGCCGGCGGGAGGTCGCGGCCGGCACGACCACCGTGCGCACGCTG
>CAXTUV010000552.1:0-2224 GCA_964247445.1 uncultured Acidobacteriaceae bacterium
GGAAGGCTTTGCCGCGTTCGCGCAGGCGATCCTGACCACGGACACGCGCGCGAAAGTCGCTTTCCGCACAGTCGAAGGTGTTCGCATCGCAGGAGCCGCGAAAGGCGCGGGCATGATCCATCCCCGGCTGAGATCTCCTTATGCCCCGCCGCATGCGACCATGCTGGTGTACCTGTTTACCGATGCTTCCCTCGCGGACCCGCAAGGGGCGCTCGCGCAGGCCGTGGAGGGCTCCTTCAATCGCATCTCCATTGACGGCGATACTTCCACGAATGACACGGTGCTGCTGCTGGCTTCCGGCGCCGCCGGGCCCGCGCCGGAGTCCTTGCAGGCGGCGCTCGATGAGCTGTGCCGGGAGCTCGCGCTCGCCATCGTTGAGGACGGCGAGGGCGTGACGCATGTGGTCACACTGGAGGTGGAAGGCGCAGCCACCGACGCCGACGCGCTCGCCGCCGCCAAGGCCGTCGCGCACTCGCCGCTTGTGAAAACAGCGTGGGCGGGCGCGGACCCGAACTGGGGCCGCGTGCTTTCGGCCCTCGGCGCGAGCGGCGTTCCGCTCGACCCTAACGAGGTGTCCATCACCCTCAATGGCCTACCTGTGTGCGAACGCGGGGCGCGGGCTGCTGATTTCAGCCCCGAGCAGGTCCATGCCACCATGCTGGAACGGCGATTTACATTAGCCGTGCGCCTCGGCACGGGGAAGGGCCGGTGTCGGTTCTGGACGACGGATCTCACAGCGGAGTACGTCCACATTAACGCCGACTACAGCACATAGAACAGCTTTGGAAGAACTTCAGCAAAGTGCAACATTTTCTGTGCAGAATGGTGAACAGGGCGTGAACAAAGGGCTGGGAAAGCCTCCGGGACATCTCTGCACAGGGTTATGCACAGTTTTGTTGAAAACCGATGCTTGCCTTCCGGATGGGAACAGGAATAGAGCGTGAGCAAGGACGAACAAGCGCGGGTGCGCGATGAGCTGCTCCAATCGCTCTACCGAGACGTACTGCGGTGCGGGATCGCCGGGGAACGCGACGGCGCGACGGCTGCCGGGGTGTGCGCGGCCCTCCAACCAGCAGACCTGCTTCTCACGCCGGCCCGTGGCTCCGGGAGCTTCACCCTGCTCCGCCCAGAAAATAGGATGACCTTGCCGGAAGCCGAAGCCGACGCGGTGGAGGCTGTTCTGCAACTGGCCGGCGGCCTTCCCGCGCCGTCCCTAGTCTGTGCACTGCTGCCCGCGCAAGCGTCACTCTCCGAAGCTCCGCCCGTGGGGCGCAAGCCGAAGACTTGGTCCGGTGCCGTGGCCTATGCCGCCCGCAAGCGCTGGCCGCTTCTGCTCATCGGCGGCCCGCCGGAACCTGCGCCGGACCCGACACGGCCCGCCGCTGCGTACCCATCCATTCCGGTCGACAAGGAGGATGCGCTGGCCGTGTACCGCGCGGCGTATGAGTGCGCCTCCCGCGCCCGCTTGGATGGGGGCGGCCCAAGCCGCATCGTTCCCGTTCCGTTCCGTGTACGCGGCGCCCCCGCCGCACCCGATGCGCTTGCGCGTCTTGAGGAAGCGCTGCGCCGGCGCGGGGCGTTCACCAAGGCTTGGCATCGGCAGCTTGAGCGCGAGCTTGCCCGCTGACCTTCGCGCGGCTGAAGCGAAAGGCGTTCGGAATCCCGACTTGTACTTGTCTTCCCACGGGGGTTCAACTAACCTCAGCGGAGAAACGCGCCCACTCGATCGGGCTCGAAAAGCGCGGGGGACTGGTGCGCCCGCCCGTCCGAGGTGTGAGTGAGATCTGCCGTCCTTGCTGTTCTTCTGCTCCTGCCGATTCTTGCCCGCGCGCAAAATCCTGAGCAGAAGCCCGCGCCCGCGCCGCCGCCGGGTCAGCAGCCATATTCGCCGGAAACGCAAAACAGCCCCTACCAAGCACCGCCGGACGCAATCGCACTGCCGAAAGATTACCGCCCGGAGCTGCCCGTGCGGCAGCGGGACGGTCAAGGCTCGGCATACCTTCCATATGACAGCTGGATTTATCCCGCGCTCGACCGCTTAGAAGCTCTGGGATTTCTTGACCGGGCGTTTCTGGGCCTGCGTCCCTGGACCCGCCTCGCGATCCTACACCTGCTCGAGGACTCGAGCGACCGGGTACAGCAGGCGCGCGGCTCCGCGGGCGAGCAGGCGCAAAGTATCTTTCTCGCGGTGGAGAAGGAACTCGCGCCGGACCTCGGCTTTGCC
>CAXTUV010000553.1:0-1725 GCA_964247445.1 uncultured Acidobacteriaceae bacterium
GGTGTCAGCCGGGAGTACATGGCGCAGGTTTGTGATGCGTACGATCACTTCTTTACGCGCTATACCGCAAGCCGCTTGCTGGTGGTCGACACGACCGCAATTGACTTTGTCCACAGCGGGGGCGAGTGTGAAGCTCTGCTGGACCGTGTGCTGCAGCCGGTACATGGGTGCGAGCACTACGCGCCGCTCGCCCGCACAGCCTGACGGGCGATATTCTGGGAGTGCAGTTTCAGGAGCTTCCATGAGCCTTGCCGCACCCGGCGATCGGGCAAAGATCACTTTTCCCGCGCTTGCCGAAAAAAAGCGTCGAGGCGAGCCGATTACCGCCCTGACCGCCTACGACTTTCCGAGCGCGCGCATTGCGGACGAAGCGGGAATTGACTTGCTTTTAGTGGGCGACACGCTCGCCATGACGGTGCTGGGTCACGACTCCACCCTCCCCGTGACGCTTGAGGAAATGCTGCACCACACCCGAGCCGCGCGTCGGGGTGTACGACGTGCGCTGCTGCTGGCCGACATGCCTTTCGGAACCTATCACGCGGACGAGGCGGAGGCGGTTCGCAACGCCGCGCGTTTCCTCAAGGAGGCCGGCGCGGAAGCGGTCAAGATCGAAGGAGCACGCCCCGCACTGGCGAACCGGCTGGTCGAGGCAGAGATTCCGGTCGTCGCGCACCTGGGTCTCATGCCGCAAGGCGTTCACCGCATGGGCGGATTCAAGGTGCAGGCGCGTTCCGCCGAAGCTGCGGAAAGGTTGCTTGCCGACGCGGTCGCCATGGAGGGTGCGGGATGCGCCGCGCTGGTGCTGGAGGGCGTTCCGCGTGAAGTGGCGGCCCCGGTCGCGCGCTTGCTGCGGATTCCTGTAATCGGCATCGGCGCGGGGCCGGACTGCGACGGGCAGATTTTGGTCCTGCACGACATCCTGGGCCTGACCTTCCAGCCGGCTGCGAAATTTGTGCGGCGGTATGCGGATCTGGGCGCGGCGATGCGGGAAGCGATCGGACAGTATGCGGCGGATGTGCGGGAAGGGCGGTTTCCAAGTGACGGGGAAAGCTATCACGCGCCGCGCGAGGCTTCTGAAACAAAAATCCCTCACGAAGTGGGCGTGAGCCGCGCAGGCGGTTTTGGGTCGTGAAAACTGTGACCACAGTCGCTGAAGCAAGACAGTGGTGCACCTCCGACAGCTTAGGCCTTGTCCCTACCATGGGCGCCTTGCACGAGGGTCATCTGTCGCTGGTACGCGCCGCGCGAGCGGCCAACAACCGTGTCGCGGCTACCATATTCGTGAACCCGCTGCAGTTCAGTCCGCAGGAGGATCTGGCGCGTTACCCGCGCACCGTTGAGGCCGACCGCGGGGCGTTGGAGGCGGAAGGGGTGGACCTCCTATTCGCGCCGACGCCGGATGAGATGTACCCCGAAGGTTTCGCCGCGGCGCTCGACCCCGGTCCGGTCGGCACGCGGCTCGACGGCGCGTCCCGGCCGGGACATTTCATCGGGGTGGCGACCGTGGTCGCGAAGCTTTGGAATATCTTCATGCCGACCCGGGCGTACTTCGGGCAAAAGGATGCGGCGCAGGTGGCGGTATTGCGGCAGGTCGCGCGCGATCTGTCCTTCCCGCTGGAACTGGTAGGCTGCCCGACCATGCGTGAACCTGATGGCCTGGCCATGAGCTCGTGCAATCGGTACCTTTCCCCGGACGAGCGCAGGCAAGCCCTGGTGCTCTCGCGG
>CAXTUV010000553.1:1735-2224 GCA_964247445.1 uncultured Acidobacteriaceae bacterium
GTCCTTGTGGGCTGCCCAACACTGCGGAAAGTGCATGGCTGAAGACTTGCTGTCCGCCGCCCGAGCGGAGCTTGACCGGGAATCCGGCTTCCGGCTCGATTACCTCCAGCTGGTCGACCCGGACACGCTTCTGCCGGTATCTGGGCTTACAGAAAAGGCAAGCCTGTTGGCTGTCGCCGGATGGGTCGGCGCGACGCGGCTGATCGACAACGTGTTGCTCACCGCTTAAGGCGCGGGCCGGATACACAGGCATTCCCGGCAAGCAGAAACCGCAGCAGCCGGTCGGCAGCTTTAGTAATCCCGATGCGCGGCGTCGCCATGATCTCGCCCGGCACGTACCCCGGCTCGCGATCCAAGAGTTGGAGCGGGCTTGCCGGGTCGAGTAGGTCGGCTCCGTTCAGCCCGGCGCGGGTGACGGCCAGGGCCTGGCACAGCCGCCCGGGGCCGCTCGCGAGCAAGCGCGGCGAGGCGTCCATAGGCAGCCCGCGC
>CAXTUV010000554.1:0-2223 GCA_964247445.1 uncultured Acidobacteriaceae bacterium
AAACCAGGGTAAACAGCACCGCGGCAGCCATGGCAAAGAAGGGAGCGGCAAGGGCGCGGGCGCGCTGCCCAAGCAGATCGACAGCCGCCGCCGGTGCCAATAGGAGTAAGGGAAAAGATGGCGGCACCATGTGCGTCACAGGGGTGTAAACCGGGCCCAGGCGGGGGTGCGCGGGAAACAGGGGAAGCACATAAAGCAGCAAGAGCTGTCCCGCGGTGTACACGCCTGCCGCGCAGGTCGCAGCCCACCGGTGCCGGGAAGCTTCGCGCATCAGCAGGAAGATCGGCAGCACCATAACCGCGGCAAGCTGGTAGCTTTGCGTGCCGTGAAGAAAGTAGCGAAGGGTGTAGGGGATCAAAAGCAGCATCTGATCGGTGAGCAAGAGACCCCCGGTATAGAGCAAGAGCAACTGCAAACGCCCGCGAAGGAGTTCAGAATCCGAGCGGCTTATGGCGGCTAGGACGAGCAGCAGCATGCCGAATGTAATGGCGCGCATGCCGAGGTAGATCAGGGTGTGCGGCGGGCTGATTAGGGCGACATCCAAGCCATACGCCGCATGCCACCAGTTATCAAAAGGCGCGGCGGTAAGCATGGCCAAGCCGCCCCACGCGGCAACGAAAGCGCCGAGCGGCGCGCGAATACCGAGAACGGAGACCGAAGCAGCCCGAAGGCGGGGCGAAAAGCCGAAGGTCGAGGCAAGAATCAGGTACCCGCAAACCAACCCGGCAAGAACGCCGCAAAGGTAAATGGCGATATGGGCGGGAGTCCAAAAGCTGTCGCGCCCAATCGACTCGTGCCAGGAAACGTCCCACCAGGTGCCGAGCGAGGACGAGGAAATCCCGATCACCCCAACGATGAGGTACCAAGGAATGCCCTCTGTGCCGGCAGCAGCCGGCATTGCGGGAGGACGCTCGACACTGATCGCGGTCGCTGCCATTTAGTGGACTATAGAAAGTGTATGAAAGGGCTGCTGTTTCCGCCAGCGTCGCCGTGAAGGTCGGATTCGCTTAGGCAACCGAGAAATCTGCACGGGCTTGGAACAAAGGAGCGAAGCGCGATTTCATGACGGCTGGGTTCGCTGGTAGCGCTCCTGCTGCCACTCCCATGCTGACGCGACTATCCCGTCAATTTCAGTGAAGCGGGGTTTCCAGCCCAGCTCGGCTCCGATCTTTGCGCTCGAAGCGATCAGGACGGCCGGATCGCCCGGTCGCCTCGGCTCTTCAAGGACCGGGATGGGATGGCCGGTTACCCGCCGCACCGATTCAATAATCTCGCGCACCGAGAAGCCCGCTCCATTGCCGATGTTGTAAATAAGCTTGCACGGCTCGGGGCCCTTGAGTGCGTGCAAGGCGAGCTCGTGGGCGTCCGCGAGATCCTGCACATGGATGTAATCACGAATCGCGGTGCCGTCCGGGGTCGGGTAGTCCTGGCCGAACACCTTGATGTGCGGGCGGCGGCCTAGCGCAACATCAAGGAGGAGCGGGATCAGGTGCGAATCAGGCTCGTGCGCTTCGCCGCGTCCGGGGACCGCTCCGGCGACATTGAAGTAGCGCAGCGAGGCATAGGAAAAGCCGTGAATGCGATGAAGCCAAGCCAGCATCTGCTCGACAAGCAACTTCGACTCGCCGTAGGCGTTGGTGGGGCGCAATGGCGCTGTTTCAGGGATCGGCGTGGACTCGGGTTCGCCGTATAAGGCGGCGGTCGATGAAAAAACAAGCCGATGGACCCCGCAAGCAAGCATTGCTTCGAGCAGGGTCAGCGTAGCCGCAGTATTGTTGCGGAAGTACAACTCCGGCTTGCGCATGCTTTCGCCTGCCTCAATCAGCGCGGCGAAATGGAGTACGGCTTCAAAATCTTTGTTCAGCGTTGACTCAAGCAACGCTCGGTCCGCCAGATCACCCTCGATGAACTGCACGCCCTCGGGAAGAAGGGATCGGTGGCCGTGCGATAGATTGTCGTACACAGAAACCGCGTGGCCCGACGCTGCTAAAGCTTGTGCGACGGTGCCGCCGATATAGCCGGCCCCGCCGGTGATGAGGACGCGCATGCCTCATCCTTACATAAGCGCCGCGTACACGGGCTACCCGTCGAAATCAAACTTTCTTTCGCAAGGCGCAGTAAAACCAAAATGGGACGGATTCCCATTTTGGCATCTCAGTCCCCATTGGTAACCGAAGAATGTACTCCGAATGGGTGCACTTTTGTCCAGCCCGGGTTGAATAC
>CAXTUV010000555.1:0-2222 GCA_964247445.1 uncultured Acidobacteriaceae bacterium
CGGACCGGCGTGCTGGTATCGCGGATAATGACCGATGTTGAAGGCGTGCGCAACCTGATCGGCACCGGGCTGATCGAGTTTGTCGGCGGCATCGTGACCGCGATTGTGGCCTTCTGCATTCTCGTCGCGGCCAGCGCGCGCATGACGTTTGTCCTATTCGGCGTGCTCCTTGGCTTCGTCTTTATTCTTCAAAAAGCGTTCAAAACCATCCGGCCCATCTTTCGCGAGCGCGGCAAGATCAACGCCGAGGTGACGGGCCGCCTGACCGAGTCGCTCGGCGGTGTGCGCGTGGTGAAAGGCTACTACGCCGAAGCGCGCGAGGCGCGGGTGTTTTCCGCCGGCGTGCATCGCTTGCTCGCAAACGTGATTTCCTCGCTCACGGCGACGAGCCTCCTCGCACTCTCGGCGACCGCCGTTCTGGGCATTGTGGGTCTGCTTGTCATGTTGTTCGGCGGGCGGGAAGTACTGGGCGGCCGGCTCACCACGGGCGTCTACTTCCAGTACACGGCTGTACTTGCCTTCATGATCGCCCCCATCTTCCAGGTGGTCAACGTCGGCACGCAGCTCACGGAAGCCGTCGCGGGCCTCGATCGCACGATGGAAGTCTTGAGCGAGCGCGAGGAGTTCGGCGACCCCAACCGCAAGCAGGTTCTGCCCCCGATCCAAGGCCGGGTCGAGTTCCGCGATGTCCATTTCGCGTACGAAGCCGACAAGCCGGTGCTGCACGGCATTTCGTTCACCGCCGAGCCCGGCACGGCGACGGCGCTGGTCGGATCTTCGGGTTCTGGAAAAAGCACGATCATCTCGCTGATCTGCGGCTTTCACCTGCCGAATGCGGGGGAGCTCCGCATCGACGGGCAGGACTTAAGCAAGGTCGACCTGGCCAGCTACCGCTCGCAGCTTGGGGTGGTATTGCAGGAGAGCTTCCTGTTCGACGGGTCGATCCGCGACAACGTGGTCTTTTCCGCGCCGGACGCGACCGAGGAAGATTTCCTTGCCGCCTGCCGCACCGCGCGGGTCGACGAGTTCGCGGAGCGGTTTGACGAGGGCTACGACACGGTGGTCGGCGAGCGTGGGGTCAAGCTTTCGGGCGGCCAGCGGCAGCGTTTGTCGATCGCCCGCGCGCTGCTCGCGAACCCGCGCCTGTTGATCCTCGACGAGGCGACATCCTCGCTCGACTCCGAGTCCGAAGCGATGATCCAAGCGGGGCTGAACCGACTGGTGCAAGGCCGGACCACATTCGTGATCGCGCACCGGCTGTCGACCATCCGTAAGGCCGACCAGATTTTGGTTGTCGAGGGCGGGCTGATTGTCGAGCGCGGGACGCACAACTCACTCTACGCGCTCGGCGGGCGGTACTACGACCTGTACACCCGCCAGCACGGGATCGAGGAAAACCTGTTCCTCGCGCCGGGCGAAGGGGATGTGGCGGTGGTGGCGTGAGCGCGGCTACTGCAGGGCCAGGACTTGGAGGCCGGGGATCAGGCGGAAATGGCGTAGGTTGCCGGTAAGGACGCGATAGCCGAGTTCAAGGGCGGTAACGCCGATAAGCAGATCGGCGGTGGCGATCCGTGTTCCTTCTGCGGTCAGCTCCCCATCAATTTGCCCGGCGCGTAAAGCAATGGCCAGCGTTACGGCATGCACCGGCAGCATTGCCGTGAACTCGTCAAAAAATGTGCGGCGCTTTCTTCTCTGGGCTGTCGTTTGGGCACGAAAAGCTCCGTGATTCAGCTCGAAAACGCTGATCACGGACAAAGCGCAGTTTTCCCCAGGCATCAAGGTAGTTGCTTCAGCGAGGGCTTGCTGAGCATTCTTGCCTCGCCTCTCCGCCCTGATGAGGATGCTCGAATCCAGAATCAATCCCATGCCGGAGGGTTCGACGGCTCGCGATGCCATTCGATGGCAGCCGCGATGTCGCGAGCAAAATCCTCATCCATGACCGCCGCTGAGTTCTCGGGTGCGAGCGCGAGACACTCTTCAATCGTGCGGCCCTGAAACGATGGCTCAAGCGTGGCGATCGGCTTTTCATCATGCTCGATGACTATATGCGCCCCGGCTTTCACCTTCGCCAGCAGGCCCGGCAAGTCCCGTGCCGCTTCCACATCGGAGACGTGAATGGTTTCCATAGCGCCGAGTATACCGCCGCTTACTCCGCCCGCAGCGCCGTGACCGGGTCCACCCGGGCCGCGCGCCACGCGGGAACCGCGGCTGCCAGCGCACAG
>CAXTUV010000556.1:0-2202 GCA_964247445.1 uncultured Acidobacteriaceae bacterium
GACACGATGATGCGCGAGCACCACATCCTGCTCAACCGTACCAGCGAAACCGTCCTGCGCTTCCTGCCGCCGTACATCCTGGAGCGCGCGCACGTGGATGAGGCGACCGCCGCACTGAACAAGACTTTAGAAGGGCTGCGGGAGCCGGAACTGACCCCGGTCGCAGCCGGAGGAGGCCGCATTGGCGACTGAGGTACTTCCGCTCGCTCCTTTCACCGACGCCGGTTTCGAGGCCGCCCGCGAATCGCTCGCCGGCCGTGACCTGTGCTCGGTCGCCGATTTGTCCACCGACGAGGTCGCGGCCATCCTCGCGCTCGCGCACCGGGTCAAGCGCGCGCCGGGCGCGTTTCGCCATGCGCTCGACGCCAAGCAGGCCGTCATGTTTTTTGAAAAGGCATCGCTGCGGACCCGCCTGACCTTTGAGGCCGCGATGAACACGACCGGCGGCGCGGCGATGTTCGTCGACCAAACGCAGTCGCCGCTCGGCGAGCGCGAATCGCACGGCGACATGGCACGCAACGTCGACCGTTGGGTGCAGGCCATTATCCTGCGTACCTACGCGCACGAGACCATCACGGAAATGGCCCAGTACGCGGCCTGCCCGGTGATCAACGCGCTGAGCGACCACGAACATCCGTGCCAAGCGCTTGCGGATTTCATGACCGTCGAAGAACGCCATGGCGGTTCAGCGCGGGGCGTCCGGTTCGCCTATGTGGGCGACGGCAACAATGTGTGTCACTCGCTCATGCTGGCTGCCGCTCAACTCGGGGCGCATTGCACCGTGGGTACACCCAAGAACTACGCGCCCAAAGCCGACGTGGTCGCCCAAGCCCGCGCCATTGCGAACCAGACCGGGTCTGAAATCACGTTGGTGCAGGACCCGGTCGCGGCTGTTGAAGACGCGGATGCCGTGTACACGGATGTGGTGACGAGCATGGGTTTCGAGCACGAAGCGACCAAGCGCGCGCCCCTCTTCAAGCCCTACCAGGTGAACGAGGCGCTGATGGCGCGCGCCCAGCCGTCGGCGGCCTTTATGCACTGCCTGCCCGCCCATCGGAACGCCGAGGTGACCGACCAAGTGTTCGACGGGCCGAACTCGGTCGTGTTCGAGCAGGCGGAGAACCGGATGCATGTGCAGAAGGCGATCCTGCTGCTGCTTTTAGGCGCGGAACTGCCGGCCTAGGAACTGAAACCGCCTGCGCGGCTGGCGGCCACTTCGTGGCGTTTTACTTGAAAGGCATACAAGCAATGGCAAAAGAAAAAGTAGTACTGGCATACTCAGGCGGGCTCGACACTTCCATCATTATCCCGTGGCTCAACGAGAACTACGGCATGGATGTGATCGCGATGGTGGCCGATGTGGGCCAAGGCGAGGACATCGACGCGGTGGTCGCGAAAGCCTACGCGACCGGCGCGAAGAAGGTGGTCGTGCGCGACTTGCGCGAGGAGTTTATCCGCGAGTACATCACTCCAACCGTGCAGGCGGGCGCGCTATATGAGGGCAAGTACCTCCTCGGCACCTCCATGGCGCGGCCGGTGATCGCGAAGGCGCAGGTGGAGGTCGCGCTCGAAGAGGATGCGGCTGCGCTCGCCCACGGCTGCACCGGCAAGGGCAACGATCAGGTCCGGTTCGAGCATGCCTACCAGGCGCTCGCGCCCGAGCTGCGTGTGATCGCCCCCTGGCGCGAGTGGGAGCTGCGCTCGCGCGAGGACTGCCTGGACTACGCGGAAGCGCACGGTGTTTCAGTGACCGCGAGCCGCGTTAAGATTCACTCGCGCGACCGCAACCTGTGGCATGTGTCGCATGAGGGCGGCGAGCTCGAGGACGCAAACAACGCGCCGCTCGACACGACCTGGCAGATGACCCGCAGCCCGAAGGAAGCGCCGGACAAGGACGAGGTCGTCACGATCGGCTTCGAGCGGGGCATCGCCTCGTCGATCAACGGACAAAAGCTGGAGCCGGTGCAATTGGTCGAGCTGCTGAATGAGATCGGCGCGCGCAATGCCATCGGACGCATCGACCTGGTCGAGAACCGCTTCGTCGGCATTAAGAGCCGCGGCGCGTACGAGACGCCGGGCGGGACACTCGTGGTGGCGGCACACAACGAGCTTGAAGCTCTCTGTTTAGACCGCGAGGTGAAGCACTACAAGCAGCACATCGGCCTGCGCTACGCCGACCTCGTCTATAACGGCCTGTGGTTC
>CAXTUV010000557.1:0-986 GCA_964247445.1 uncultured Acidobacteriaceae bacterium
GACTTGGGATTAGGCGTCGGCATCTCGTCGGGCTGCAATTTTCTCGCCGCCATCCTGGCGGCGGAGCGGGGCGCGGCTGTGGTCGGGACTGTGTTTCCGGACGACAATAAGAAATATCTAAGCACGGCTCTGCTGGGGGACGAACCGATACTAGACCATTATCGAACCCCGGAGGTTGCCCTGCTCGACCTCGAAGTGCTGCCCCGCGCGGGGCAGATTCCGCACCGCCGCTAAGGAGTCGGCGGACCGGGGTTGCGATGGTGCCAGTCGGGGCGTTGCGGTTCCTGCGCGCGCCGCTTCTGCCACTGGTCCGGCGTGAGTACGCTGCGCAGACCGAGCAGCATGCGGGCAATCGCCTTTTCCAGTTCCGCCCGCGACTGCGCCACGCGATCAATCTGCGCCAGCACAAGCGCTTCGTTCGGCGGCTCGGCATCCACCAGCGGCTCCATCGCCAGCTCTTCCTTCTGTACCGCGCCGCTCAGGTCGATGAGCCGGGGCCGGTTGGCCTGGAATACCTGGTCCATGCGGTTCTGCTGGTCGGGCGTCAGCGTGAGCAGCTTGGCGAAGTTGGGGTCGCGCCACCAGCGGCCCGGCGGCCCGGCGTGGAACACACGGGCCAAAGGCGAGTGCCCGTGGCTGAACGGCGGACCGCCGGGCCCGGAATCCTGCGGGCCGGGCCCTTGAGGCGCGCCGCCCGGCTCCTGTTGAGCGAGCGCGGGACCGGCGAGCAGGCAGGCGGCCATGGCCAATCTAAGCAGTCGCTTCATCGCACCGTTGTTTCCATTGCCGTTGTACCGGTCAAGGGCTGCATTGCTTCCGGCACATTGCCCGCGACCTGTTGGTCGACCTGCTCCAGCAGCGCATCGTCGCTTAAACCGGCTTGGGGGGTCGGCACGGGCGCGGCATGCCGGGGGTGCAGCCCTGCCAATCCCACCGCTGCAGCCAGCGCCGCGGCCGCGCACCCCGCCGCCCAGGTATGCGTGAAT
>CAXTUV010000557.1:996-2199 GCA_964247445.1 uncultured Acidobacteriaceae bacterium
GAGCCGGTCTGCGCGGCAGGGCATGCTGCACGCGCCGGGCAGACTCCGCGCTCCATGCAAGTGAGCACGCACGAAACTGCATCAAGCCTTCCTCGACCCGCTCCACCCGCGTCCGGCACTCCGCGCATTCCCGCAGATGAGCTTCCGCCGCCGCGGCGCGCTCGCCCAGCAGCCAACTGTTTTGCTCCTGTTCCGTAAGGTGATTCATGCCTGCCTTCCCATTGCGCCTCGCACCGCGTGCAAGGCCCGGTGCAGGTGGCTCTTGACGGTTCCCAGGTTCATCGCAAGCGCTTCGGCTATTTCCGCGAGTTCCATCTCTTCCACAAAGCGGAGCAGAAACACGCTCCGCTGCTTGGCGGACAGCGTTTCCACCGCCGCCCACACACCCGCGAGCTGCTGCCGTACTTGCAGGTCGGCTTCCGGCGTAAGCCCGGGCGAGCGGAGCCGGTCGGAAATTTCATGCGCGTCCACGGCTGAAGCCTCCGCCGCGCGCCAGAACTGAAATTTACGCGACCGCGTCGTGTCCCGGATCAGGTTGGTGGCAATGCGCGTGAGCCAAGTAGCCGCGCTGCAATCGCCCCGAAAATCACGCCGCGCGGCGTGCGCCTTCAGGAAACAATCTTCGGTAATGCTTGGTCGCGCAAGGACAGCAGCACGGAGCGGTAGATGCGCCCCCGGTAAGCAGTCCTCAACGTATCAATATCATCAAGCTCGGCCGCAGCGCGGGCCCGCGAGGGTGAAATCTGTCCGGCAAAGATAGCATGCTCCATCCCGATGCCATGGACGCGTGGAAGCGCGGGAAGGTTTACGCGAAGCTGGCTTACATTACGGTAGGGGCCCGTGTCTCAGCCTTCAATTTCCGCTGCCGCCAGCACAAAACCCGCGTCCGCAAGAGCTTCGCGGATCGGTGCCTCGCAGTCCGGTTCGGCTAACACCCGCGCCTGCCCAGGCTCGACCGAGTCGACGCGCACCCCCGGCACCAGCCCCAGCGCGTGCATAACCCCGCCGACGGCATTCTGCGTGTCCATGCCGCCGATCTTTAAAACTTGCGTGTGATAGCTCGCCATTTCAACTTCTCCTCACCTGCCTTATCGGCCAAGGTGGGCAAAGCATGAGCCTCGCTGCCCGGCAGGGGAGTCAGTGCAGCTACTTTTTCCCCGGCACCAGCCGCACCAGGCACACCCCATCCCAGCTGTTCTTACC
>CAXTUV010000558.1:0-2192 GCA_964247445.1 uncultured Acidobacteriaceae bacterium
ATACAGCTGCGTACCCCCGCCGCGCCGCCGTCCGCTGCCGTCATTGCTGGTGTTGTCCGGCGGCGTGGGCCCGAGCTGGTTCAGGGCTTCACGCAACTTCGGCTTCGACGGAGTCAGGTCTTCGAGCAGCTCCACCTCGCGGTCGAAGTGGAGGACCGCCGCCTTATCGTCGGGCTTGGTCAGCATACCGTCCAGAAAGCTTTGGCTCGCGGTGCGCTCTCCATCGAGCGCGCTGGTGACGCTGCCGCTCGTGTCGACGTTGAGCGTGAGGGTCAGCGGCAGGTTGGTATCAAGCGAGAAATATTTGATGGTCTCCGCGCGTCCGTCCTCAGTGAGCACGAAGTCGTCCTTGGTCAGGCCGGGAACGATTCTGTCCTTTTTATCGCGGACCACTACTGGCAAGGTGACGAGGCGGGCATTTACCGAGAGCGTTTCCGGCGGGGTCGGGGCGGCGGTTTGCGCGAGCAAGGTCGCGGGCACGAGCAGGAGCAAGGAGGCGCGGTTCACGCTGATATGGACGGGAAATCCCGCCCAAAGTTCTGCTCATAAGCGGGAAACGCAGCGCTGGTAGACTCGCCGGGATGAAACTCGCCCGCCTCGCCTCCCTGCCGCTCTTTGCCGCTTGTTTCAGTTTGACCTGCTTCGGATGGGGCGCGGACGGCCACCGTATCATCAATCGCTTGGCCATTGAGTCGCTGCCCGCCGATGCACCGGCGTTTCTTTCTACCCCGGCCGCATTGAACGAGATTGAATACCTGGGTCCCGAACCGGACCGCTGGCGCTCGCCCGCCGAGCCCGAGCTGAGCGCGACCCAAGCGCCGGACCACTTCATCGACCTTGAGTACGCCGATGTCGTCGGCCCGCTGCCGCGCAAGCGCTACGACTTCCTGGAAGCACTGGCCAAGTACCGGGCCGCTCATCCCGAGCAGGCCGCGCTGGAAACGCCCGAAAAAGTCGGCCTGCAGCCTTGGCAGGTCGAGGAGGTTTGGGAGCGCTTGAAAGCCGGCTTTCGCGACTACCGAGAGGCGCTCGCGGCGCACACCGATACCAAGCCGGAAGAGGCCGCGGTCTTGTTCTACGCGGGCTGGCTGGGCCACTACGTCGGCGACGGCTCGCAGCCGCTCCATGTGAGCCGCGACTACAACGGCTGGGTGGAGCCCCAGAATCCGCACGGCTACACGACGGAGCACCACATCCACGCGCAGTTTGAGACGGTGTTCGTGGCCGCGAACATCAAAGCCGCCGACGTGAAGCCATTCCTCGCGCCGGTGATGCCGGTTGGAGATGAGTGGACGGATTACCTTGCCTACCTGCGCCATTCCGACGGGTTGGTCGAGCAAACCTATGCGCTTGAGAAAGCGGGCGGCTTTACCGGAACGGGCACGCCCGAGGGGAAGCAGTTCGCCGAGCAGCGCTTGGCTGCCGGGGCAAGTGAGCTGCGCGATCTGATCTACGCGGCGTGGGTCAAGAGCGCCGAGCCTGTCCCGGAGCGCTCGCATGAGTAACGGAGTCGATCCCACATTTTAAAAGCGAGATGGGGGCACCCGCCGCCGCTCTCTCTACCCTCTACCCTTCACCCTCTACCCTCGCATCAACCGCTCCCAGTTTCCGTGCGCGACCTTGAGCTTATCCACGTGTGCAAGGGGCGCGTCCATCAGGAACTTTCGCGTACCGCCGTCCGGCGCGAACTGGTATGGGTAATCGGTTGAGGTAAGGACGCGGTCCACGCCGACGATCTCGATGGTCTCAAGCAGGTAGCGTTGGCTCAGGATGCCCGAGCCGGAGTAGTAGAAGTTCTCGCGCAGATAGCTCCCGATGGGCTTCGCCAAGTGCTTCGCGGCTCGGTTCAGGTTCTCGATCCGGTCCAGGTAGAACAGCACCACCTCGCCCCAGTGCCCCAGCAGAATCTGCAAGCCGGGCAGCCGGTCGAAGACACCCGCGAGAACCAGCCGCAGCGCATGGATGCCGGTATCCACATGCCAACCGAAGCCGGGGGACGCAAACAGCGTGCCGAGCGGCTCTTCAAAGCCGTCGTAGTACGCCTCATAGACGGCGCGCGCGGGGCTTTGCGGGTGCAGAAACAGCGGCACGCGCAGCTCGGCGGCTTTCTCCAGGATGGGAAAGAACTCAGGCTGGTCGAGCGAGCGGCCGCGGGTGCGCGCGCACACGAGCGCTCCTTGAAAGCCGTGCTC
>CAXTUV010000559.1:0-2186 GCA_964247445.1 uncultured Acidobacteriaceae bacterium
GCCTTATCACCGGCACCAATGACTACGCCGACTCAGCGGACTCCGACATTGTAGTCATTACCGCGGGCATCGCGCGCAAGCCGGGCATGAGCCGCGACGACCTGCTCCATACCAATGCGAGGATCATGGCGGACGTCATCACGCGCGTGGTCGCGACCTCACCTCAAGCTGTGCTTATCGTCGTTTCCAACCCGCTCGACGCGATGGCGCAGGCAGCCTTCAAGCACTCCGGCTTCCCGCGCGAGCGCGTGCTGGGCATGGCCGGGGTGCTCGACTCGGCGCGCTTCCGGACGTTTATCGCGGAGGAGCTGAAGGTGTCAGTTGAGAATGTCACCGCCTTTGTGCTGGGCGGGCATGGCGACACCATGGTGCCTTTGCCGCGCTACTCGACTGTTGCGGGTATCCCGATTACTGAGCTATTGGATGAGGCTACCTTAGGGAGATTAGTCCAACGCACGCGTGACGGCGGGGCGGAGATCGTCAAGTATCTGAAAACCGGCTCAGCCTACTATGCGCCCGCCGCCGCGGCGATCGAAATGGTAGAAGCAATTCTGAAGGATAAGAAGAAAATCCTGCCTTGCGCGGCTTACCTGCAAGGTGAGTACGGGATCGATGGGCTGTATGTCGGGGTACCGTGCAAGTTAGGGGCGAAGGGCTTGGAACAGATCATTGAGATCAAGCTCACACCCGAGGAGCAGGCCGCATTGCGCAAGAGCGCGGATTCGGTCAAGGAGCTCTGTGGGGTGATTGGGGTTCAATAGGGTAGAGATAGGTTGATGAGTGCGACGCTCGGATAGTAGGTTCTAAACAAGCTCGTGTCGAAGGTGAACAGCCGCTCCGCGTGGAGAGCGGCATGCGCACCGATGATGAAATCAGCAAGCAGCCTTCTCGGAGCTCCGCCGCCGCTGTTTTGTCTGCGTCGGGCGTACTCACGGAAT
Source organism: uncultured Acidobacteriaceae bacterium (assembly GCA_964247445.1). Classification (GTDB taxonomy): domain Bacteria; phylum Acidobacteriota; class Terriglobia; order Terriglobales; family Acidobacteriaceae; genus EB88. Next base: position 939 of record CAXTUV010000559.1, read on the forward strand.
GCTGCGGCAGCATGCCTTCAAACATCGCGCTGCTGTTCCAATCCACCGCGATGCCCTCCTCGGTAAGGAGCTCATCTACCCCACCTTCACGCACATAAGGGTTTGCGGAAGCTTCGCAGTACACCGCTCCGCAAATGACGAGAGGTCCTTCCTTTTCACAGGCCTTCAATGTTTTCGCGATCCAAAGTGCTTCGCTTTCACCTGTAAGCAGCGCCGAAAGGATGTTGGTGTCAAGAGCGGTCCTCACCTTGGAAACTCTTTCTCATCCCACTCATCCCAATCACGCATCTCGCGCTGCCGCTGCACCGCATCACCCTCGGAAGCAGGAACCGGAAATGCTCCGATCCAGGCCTCAAAACCTCGCCGCTGTTGTTTGGCCGCTCGGACCAGGATCGCCTCTCCTTCCGACGCAAACTCAACGCTGTCCCCGTCGTGAAGGCCCAACTTTTCAAGCAGTTCCGAGGGGAGCGTAACTTGCCCCCCTCTGCCGATACGTCCTGCTGTTCCTTGCATCGCGCACCCCGCGTGATTTTTGAATGAACCCGAGTCGGCCTGGGCTCGCCGACTTATACCCGTTCAATCACCACAGACTCCAGTACGATCGGCGTTTTCGGCTTATCCTGCGCACCGCGCGGCAGCTTCGTCATCTTATCCGCGATTTCCTGGCCGCTGATAACCTCGCCGAAGATCGTATGGTTGCCCGTCAACCAAGGCGTCGCCGCGACTGTGATAAAGAACTGCGAACCATTAGTGTTCGGCCCGGCGTTAGCCATCGCCAGTTTTCCGGGCTTGTCGAATTTATGAGCCGACCCGCGTGTTTCGTCCTCGAACTTATACCCCGGACCGCCCATGCCTGTGCCGTCCGGGTCGCCGCCCTGCACCATGAAGTCGGGAATGACGCGGTGGAAAACAGTTCCGTCGTAAAGCTTCGTGCCGGATTTCGATTGGCCCTTGTGCGTCCAATCCTTTGTGCCTTCCGCCAGGCCGATGAAGTTGGCGACCGTCTTCGGCGCGTCCGCCTCGAATAAGCGGCAAACAATCTCACCTTGCGAAGTCTTAAAAGTAGCGTATGTACCGGGTGTTTGTGGCATGCATTTCTCCTGATCCGTGCGCCGGCCCGGCGGCGAAGCAGAGCCTCCGCTGCGCTCAGGCCGGCCGCGTTGTGTTCTCTTCCAGTCTACCGGGGGCTTGTGCTCGATGCCGGTGCGGCCGAGGCGGCAGGCGCGGGTACAGGCTGCCCCGCCGGCA
>CAXTUV010000560.1:0-2184 GCA_964247445.1 uncultured Acidobacteriaceae bacterium
GCTCGGCGGATCCGGCGCGGTCCTCTATTGGTATCGTGAGCGGCTCAGTCCGCAAACCGGCAGCTGACATTGCCGAAATGCTCAAACCGCACCTCGACCGATGAGCCCTCCATCGCGAGCAGCTTGCCCATCCAACTGCCGGTTGTAATCCACTGACCGACTTCCAAGCCGCCTGTCCGCCATTGCGCTTCATTCACCAGGTAGTCAAGCAGACGCAACAGGTCGGGCCCACTTGTGTTCTGGCCCACGCCGCTCCAGCGGACGACGCCATCCACGGCGATTTCCAGCTGCTCGGAAGCGATGTCCTGTTCCCTCCAGCCTTCGCAAGCCGGCCCGTATACCAGGCCTCCGTTCATTTGTAGGTCCGCGATCATCGCTAAGTGCGTCGCCTCGTCCGGGGCAGTGAACGCCGATTCCAGAACCTCGATGACCGGGTGCGCGCCCGCGATGGCACCGAGAATCTCCTCGCGCGCGTACGGTTTGGCGCGCATCGGCAAATCCTTGCGCAACAGGAAAGCGATCTCTGCTTCCACACCGCGCAGTCGACGCGCGCCGCCGAGGTCGGCAACTGAAGGCAGGATGCCGAGTCGCAGCGGCAAGGGGCCGAATACCGGCACGGCTTCCGGGTCGGATGCTCCAATCTTCCATCCGCCTACCGGTCCTAAGCGGGCGGCCATCGCGTCCTGCACGGCATACGCCTCATGGAGCGAGGCCGGCTGGAGCGCCGGGTCGAGGTCCGGAAGCGGCATCAGTTTGCCGCGCGCTTCCAGCAGCGCTTCCGCGGTTTGTTGCACCCTCTCGCTCGCTATCAGTGCTTCATGCGTTTCCCGTGTCCACGTTCCCGCCATCCGGCCTGCCTCCGCTTCTCCATCCTAGCGATGCCGTTGCTCCCGGGCCTACACAGACGTGCCCGCAGCCGGCTGAAAACTCTGCCGCGCGAGCAGAGCCGAGGGTGTGGGCATCGGCGCGGCGGCATACACGGTTGAGGGCTGAGAGATTCTCACCAACGCCTCGAATACATCTCCATCCAGCTTAGCCGGTGTATCCCGCTCCATCATGGACAGCGCTGTTTCGATCGGAAAGCCGGGCCGGTAAGGCCGGTCCTCGGTTAGGGCTCCATACACGTCGGCTACAGCCAGGATGCGTGCTTCCAGCGGCAGCTGTCCTGCCTGGAGCCTGTCGGGGTAGCCGCTGCCATCCAATTTTTCGTGGTGCGCTCCCGCGATCTGAGCCATTTCCCGGTATTGAGGCACACGCGTGAGAATCTGCTTGGTCAGGCTGGAGTGTTCCTGCATGACTGACCATTCCGCGTTGTCCAGTTTGCCCGGCTTATCAAGGATTGAGTTCGGCACCCGCAGCTTGCCTAAATCGTGGAGCAATGCCGCCCGCCGCAAGACCTCCAATCGGCTGACAGACAGACCCATGGCGCTCCCGATACGCCCGGCCGCCTCCGTGACGCCCATGGAGTGCCGGAAGGTGAACGGACTTTTCGCGTCCACGACCTCTGAGAAAGCCTCGCAGATCGCGTCGACATGCGCCGGTGCCGCGGCCCTGGTTGTTGTCGGAGCAAACGCCAGCACGGCGGCCCGGGTATTGCGCTCGGGAGCGGCAACCTCGCCCTGCGCTTCCGGCAGGCAATGGTTCCACAGCGCGCCGCGTTTTTCGAGGCTTTCAGCCGCGCGTACAAGTTCAGGATCGAACCAGCGGCCGCTGCGCTCACGGAGCACCCGCATCGCCTCCGCCGGGGTTCGTTCCAGTGCAAAGGCATCGAGGTGCTGCGCCACCGCCATCACCCGCGCCAAGGGAGGGATGGCGTGCCCTTTGAGCCGCTGCGGATAACCCGAACCGTCCCAATGTTCGTCGAGCGATTGCACCGCGAGAGCGGCTTCATCGCCGAGCCCGATCTTGCGTACGATGCTTGCGCCCCGATCGCAACGCAGCGCAATCATCTCTTCATTGTTCTTGTGCTGCGTCATGCCGATGTGCAGGACCCGTTTCGCCTTGGAAAGCGGCCCGTCGCCGGGGGCCACGTTGGTCCAAAGCAAGCGCAGGGTTGAAAGCTTGGGTTTGTGCGGCTGTGTCCAGTCTTCGAGCTTGACGCCGGCCTTCACGGCACGGTCGTCGCCGCCCCCGATAATTTGGCACATGCGCGCCGCGTTGCTGCTGCAACCCACATCCTTGAGC
>CAXTUV010000561.1:0-2184 GCA_964247445.1 uncultured Acidobacteriaceae bacterium
GGCTTGCAGCGGGTCTAATTGAACCCGGATTTCCTCAGCCGCGGACTGTTTCTAGGCGTGGGCGCTCGGAGCGTGTAAGCTCTATCTACAGAGAGACCGCATTCAATGTCTTATCCTAAAGTCCTTGCCTTGCTTGATGCGCAATTGGAACGGCTTCGAGCCGCCCGCGAGATTCTCAGCTCCGGGTCGGAAAGCAACCAAGAAGCGAAAGACTTCACTCATCTGCCGGAGATACTTACCCCTTCAGGCAAGCCGAACAGCGAAGTCGGTACAAATCTTCCGCACGCGGCGGTAGAGCCGACCCGTGTAGCGCCTAGGCAGCGCCGCGAGCGCCGCGTTGTCGTGCGCAGGAGAAAACAGGAAGACCCCGGCGCGCTCGGCAGTGCCGTGCCGAATGCTCCTGTATATGTTTCCGCTGATAAGGTGCAGTCTGGGCGCACGGGCCGCGGTTCCACGCCGGCAGTTCCTAAGCAGGAAGAGCAGTTGTCTCCTGAGCTCCTTGCGCGGCGCTGGTTTCAGAGTGCAGCGCATTGATGCTGCATAGCATGCATACAGCAGTCAATACACCCGAGTGACAGAACCACAGTGTTTCAAATTGTGATCCTGGCCGCTCGGGTGTAGAAAAGCAAATACGCCCGCTTAGTGGAAAGTTACTCCGCTTGCTTCTGCGCGGCCCAACGCTTTTTCTGTGCTTCCGCGATGCGCTTGCGTGCTTCCGGGCTAAGTACCCGCTTGGTGCCGGCGGGCCGACCCACGCGCTTCTTTGCCGCCGCAGGACGGCCCACCGCGCGCGCGGTCCCGTCCACTTCCTCGTCTTCTCCTGCCAAGATATCCCTGGCTTGCTGAAGGCGGGCGATTTCCTTATCGATTGCTGCGAGTACGTCTTTATTTGCCATGTTTTTTAGCTTACCCCAGACTTCCTTCCTTCAGACGCAGCTTAGGAAAAAAGAGTTACCCGCATGTGCCCGGTTCTAGTTCACCTAAGAAGGAATTAGAAGCGGTCTCATCAACCCGCAACTTCAACGGAAGCGCCGGGATGAAACCCTGCCGTCAAAGCAGGTTTCATCAAACTCGCTGAGGGCCGCCCTCCTCAGTACGTCTTATCCGGTCCGGCAGGCCAGTTTTGTCGCCGCTGACGCCGTATTCTTGTTCGCGCCGGTTGCAGGCAGCCGGGCACCGCACCGAAAATTACCTGCCTATGTACCCGGCCGACACCCACGCGCCGCCCTCCCTTGCGCAAGTAGGGTCGGGCAGGTTTATGATTCTCGCGGTCGGCGCTGTGTTCGCGGCGACCATCCAGCGGCCCTTTAAAAGAAAGCCGCCCAGGCACTCCCCGTTGCTGTTTATAGGAGCCGGTCATGCAAATGTTTCTTCCCCGCCGTCCGTTCTTCTGGACCGCCGCCGTCTTACTCAGTGCATCCGCCGCGCACGCGCAGTTCAACGCTTCAATTCAAGGTACGGTGACCGACCCACAAGGCGCGGTCGTCCCCGGTGCCGAGATTACCCTTATCAATACAGAAACCAACGTGAAGGTCACACGCAAAAGCTCCGGCGGCGGCGTGTACACCTTCAATCAACTCGCGCCCAGCACCTACACGATCGAGGCAAAGGCGAAAGGCTTTGAAAGCAAGCGGCTCGACCAGGTGCGGGTCACCCCCGAGCAGGCCAACTCCATCAACATCTCGCTCATTCCAGGCTCCGAGGCGACCAACGTTACCGTCAACGCCGCCGAGGCTACCGCGCTCGACACCGAGACCGCGAGCGTAAGCGGAACGATCACCGCGAATCAAATCCAGCACCTGCCCTCCTATGGCCGCGACGTGTTCCAGTTAGCCCAGCTCGCCCCCGGCTCCTTCGGCGACGGCGCCCAGGGTTCCGGCGGCGGCTCCGCGAACCTGCCGAGTTCAATCAGCCGGGGCTCAAATGCGACCCAGGGCATCTTCGCTACCGAAAACGCTCCGCAGATCACCGCGAACGGCGGCCAGAACGAGAACAACGGCATTTCCATTAATGGAATCAGTACGGTAAGTGCAGTGCAGGGCGGCTCCTCGATCATTACACCCGGCGAGGACACGGTGAAAGACGTCCACATCGTTTCCAATGGCTATGACGCCTCCAACGGACGCTTCTCCGGCGCACAGATCCAAGTGGTGACTAAGAACGGCACCAATCAGGTACACGGCC
>CAXTUV010000562.1:0-2182 GCA_964247445.1 uncultured Acidobacteriaceae bacterium
GCAGGTCATCGAGGGGCTGGTTCATGTGTCCGAGATGACATGGTCCAAGCGCATGAAGCACCCTTCGAAGATGATCAAGCCGGGCGATGAGGTCGACACGCTGGTGTTGAGCGTGAACCCGAGCGACCGCCGCATCTCGCTGGGGATGAAGCAGCTTCAGGAAAACCCTTGGGAGAACTTGTCGGACCGCTACCCGGCCGGGACGGTGGTCGAGGGACGGGTGCGGAACCTTACGGACTTCGGCGCGTTTATCGAGATCGAGGACGGCATCGACGGGCTGGTCCATGTTTCCAACATGAGCTGGACCAAACGCATCAAGCACCCATCGGAAGTCCTGAAAAAGGGCGAGAAAATCCGGGCGGTGGTGCTTGGGGTCGAGCCTGAAAACCGTCGTCTGTCGCTCGGCATGAAGCAGCTGGAGCCGGACGTTTGGGAGAAGTTCTTCGACCAGCATCGGGTGGGCGATGTGGTGCGCGGCAAGGTGCTCCGCACGGCGCAGTTCGGTGCATTCGTAGAAATTACGGATGGGGTCGAGGGGCTGTGCCATGTCTCCGAGGCCACTGACCAGAACGGTGCTCCGGTGAACTTGGAAGCCGGCCAGGAGCACGAGTTCAAAATCATCAAGATGAGCCCGGACGAGAAAAAGGTCGGATTGAGCTTGCGGGCAGTTGGGGAAGAAGGTTCGCGGGCGGATGTGGAAGCCTACAAGCCTCCCGTGTCGAGCTCGACGACGACCCTGGGCGACCTGATGAACTGGAAGCGGCAGTAACGGTCTTCTGTCAAAACGCCGCTCGCAAGGGGCGGCGTTTTTCTTTAGTGAATCTCAACGGACATCGTGCGCATGTCACCACTCGCTGTACGGCCGGCCGTCGGAGCCTGCCTGCGTGGCCCCGGAGTGAATATTGGTGATGCCGGGGTCGGTTTGGTCGATCGATTGCAGCGTGTCGTCCTGGTTGGGGACCCAGGTGGTGTTGCTCTGGGTCATCGGGTCTTTCGGGATTTCTTTCAGGTATCCTGCCTGCACGAGGTCGTCGAGCGCCTGGGGAGCTTTTTCCTTGTCGAGCGTGTAGGAGTCCACGGCTTGGCGCAAGACTTGCAGGTCGGTGCGAAGGGTCGCTTCCCGGGCGCTCTTGACGGAAGCGGTGTAGGACGGGATGGCGATGGCAGCGAGTATCCCGATGATGAGCATGACGATCATCAGCTCGACGAGGGTAAAACCGCCTGCGCGGCTTGCGGCCACTTCGTGGCGTGTCTTTGTAAGAGCTTTTACCATGTCGAATACTTCGTCCCGTCGAGTGCCGTGCCTTCGGCCTTTGAATACACATCGAACAGGTTCTGCCCGCCGAAGCTGGTCGCGTCGGGGTCGTCCTGCATGGAGCGCTCGCCCCACTCGTCCTTGCCGGTCATCGGGTCGATCGGGATTTGCCGCAGGAACCGTACCTTCTTACCCTGTACATCGACGCCCTTGACTAGGGTCGCGAGGTCGGGCGGGTAGCCCTGGGAGTCGACTTTGGTTTGGAAGGCATTGCGGTCGGCGGCGTCCTTGTACTTGTCGATGGCGGCGCGCATGGTCCACAGGTCGTAGCGCAGTTCGCGCTCTTTCTCGCGCTTGCGCTCGAAGCGGGTGATGGGGACGGCGGCTGAGGCGAGAATAGATAAGATCGCGACCGTCACGATGAGCTCGACAAGGGTGACGCCTCTCTCTCGTCGACCCCGGGTCTCAGAAGCAAGAGGTGGAGCACCCGCGCTTTTGGGAAGAACTAAGGTGTCCAGGGTCCCGCTCTTGATACCCAGGTGCCTCAACTTCCGGATTGGACTCAGAAAACTCACTGAATATGAATGCTCCCAGTAGAGCCGGTTGCCGGAATCGCCTGCTGCTGCGAGTTGCGCACGACGGGTCGGGTGATCTCGATCTTGGCATCCCCGGCGGCCTTGGCTTGGAAGGTGAGGGTGCACAGCGTCCCCGAGCCGGACACCCCGGCCACGCCCGGCGGGCGCGAGGTCGAGATTGCGACCGTTCCGTTGTCGTCGCGGTGGACTAGCGCGACCGCCTGCCCATCCTTGCCGAGCAGGTCGCCCGTATCTACATTGACGAGTTGCAGCTTCGATTGGTCATAGGTGAGCTGGAGCGGGACGGAGTACACGTCGTTGCCGCCTGTCAGCATCACCTTCTCCTGAAAGG
>CAXTUV010000563.1:0-2173 GCA_964247445.1 uncultured Acidobacteriaceae bacterium
CCACCACCACCCACGCCCGCCCGCGGTAAAGCACGCTTGCCCCGAGGCGGGGCTTTACTATGTTTGCTTCCAGCTCTGGAGTCATATTGTCTATTGTGCAGCGTTTGTCCTCGGCGGTGCGCGGCGATTGCCGTTTGGCGCGGGCCGGCGGCGTGCTGAGCGGCACCGTGCACACGCGGGTGCCCCGGGAGGCGAGCCGGTCCATGCCCTGGTGGGGGCCGTTCTGGTAGAAAAGCCGGGCAGCGCGTCATCCGAAGCTGCGGCTCCTCGGCGGCAGAAGATCAGCATGGAAGCAGGCCCACGGGCTAGCAGTCGCCCGCGCCAATGCGGTGTGGGCACCCGGGGCTCAGTTCCCGCTCGTCTCGAGTTGTTCGGTCCGGTACTCGTTTTCGACGCTGATACGCCGGATCACGGTCAGCCCGTCCGCGCCGAGCAAAAATGTCGTTCCCGTGTCGCTGTTGACCACCCGATGCTTAACCTGCTTCACCGTGGAGATCAGGGTGGGGTCGGCGGGGGTGGAAGTGTCGACCACCTGATAATCGCGCGGCACTGCCCGCACATAGCTGTACGGCTCGTTGACGGCGAGGAAGCCCGTTGCGCCGAGCGACTCAGTCGGTCCTGGGTCGATCAGCGCGGAGGCCATGCGCAGGCTCGGCTTCGCGGCTTTCGACAAGTCAAGCACCGCGATGCCCTTGCCGTCCCGAAATCGGACCAATTCGTTGCGGTCGTCGAGCGGCCGCACGAAGTCAAAGGGTCCGCTGACGGTGAGCGGCGTGGAGGCTACGGCCTTGATGCGGGCGGGGTCGGTTACGTCGAAAACAGCCAAGCGCGCGCCTTGCTGCTGCTCGACATAGAGATAGGTGTGCCCCGCGGTGTCGGGATGGAGAAAGAAGCTGTTGCCTCCAAGCTGGGCGGCTTCGGGCAGGCTACGCGGCTCCGTAACGATGATCTCGCCCGACTTGGAACGCACTTGAGCGTGGCCTGCAAGGGGAGCGGCGAAAGCGGTAAAACCGAGAACGGCGGCGGCGAAGCGGCGGGCGGTATGTGCGGTCATGGGTGAATCTCCTTTACGAGATTCAGTGTCCCGCCGCCGGACCGGGCAGGTCCAAGCAGAAGTAGTGATGCCCGATAAGCTCAGCTTTGGGCTCGGCTGGAAGCCCAAAGTTTCGCTTATGGCGGATAAGCATTTACGAATTCCTTTCCCTGCGCCCGCCCCCTAGCCTTGGGTACAAGGAGGAAGTGATGCAGGCAGGCAAGGGGAACAGGACGATCGCGATCATCGGGGGCGGTGTGAGCGGTGCTCTCACGGCCTACCACTTGGTACGGCAGCATGCGGATGCCCAGGTCCTTGTCATTGAGCCGCGTCCGGAGCTCGGCCTCGGTCTAGCCTACGGGACGCCGAGCCTGCGGCACCTACTGAACGTGCCTGCGGGCAAGATCAGCGCCTTGCCGTCGGAGCCGGATCACTTCCTCTGCTGGCTCAGGAGCAATTTTGACCCGGCGGCGACGCCCGACACTTTCGCGCCCCGCGCGGTCTTCGGCCGGTATGTCCGATCCTTATTCGCAACTACGTCCGGCATTGGGCAGGTGCAGGGGTCCGTGGTAAATCTGTCCCCTCTAGGCGGCCGCGCGGAGCTGACCCTCGAGGATGGCCGTGCGATCCAGGCCGATTTTGTCGTGCTGGCGACCGGCAACTTTGATCCGGCGATGCTTCCGTGCATCGCGCCGGAAGCGGCCGCCTCCGGTGTGTACTGCCACAATGCGTGGCTGCCGGCTACCTACGACGGCCTGGAAGCCGACGCGCCGGTGACGCTCATCGGTACCGGGCTTACCGGCGTCGATGTGCTGCTGCGGCTGCGGGAGCTGGGCCATCGGGGAAGGGTCACCGCGGTGTCGCGGCATGGTGTGCTTCCCAACCGCCATGCCCCTTACACCCCCGCCGCGCACAGCGCGATTCCGGCGGCAACGCCCGCCACCTGCGTGGCTTACCTGCGGGCCCTGCGGGCTTCCATCGCGAACGGGATGGAGTGGCGGGCCGCCGTCGACAGCCTGCGGGCGACCACGAATGACCTGTGGCTGGCGCTGCCGCTTGCCGAGCAGCGGCGCTTCCGCCGCCACCTACAGCGGCGCTGGGATGTGGTGCGGCACCGGATGGCTCCGCCCATCGCCGATC
>CAXTUV010000564.1:0-2170 GCA_964247445.1 uncultured Acidobacteriaceae bacterium
CGCTTACACTGGCCCAAGCATAATTAATATCGCCTGTTCAGGAGCTCCGCAGAACTCTACATGCACTGTTCCGGCGACCATTACGGTGCCGCCCGGCACATCCGGCCAAGGTACCCTCAGTATCCTGACGAATGGAGCGGCCAGCTCTGGCGCACATCCGACGAGCCGTTGGTGGCCTGAAGGCGCGGCGCTTGCGCTCCTTTGCCCCGCACTGTTCCTCCGCGGCGCGGCGCGGCGACGCTTTCTGGTCGCGGTCATTGCCATTGCTCTGGTTGCCGCACCTATCGGCTGCGGGGTCCACGCTTCCGGTGTTAAAACCAATGCAAGCGCGCAAGGGTCGCAAACCCCCACCGGCACCTATACGCTTACAGTCACCGGGAGCTTCCCAGGCGCGCAGCGGACCGCGACCGTGCAGCTCATCGTGCAGTAAACCGCCTGTGCCGGGCTGCCCTATACTCAGCTTGATGGAACAGAACGCTCCCATGGCAAAGGCTTCCAACCAAGCCGCGCTCACCCGCGATGACGTCGAACATGTTGCCGCACTCGCTTCGCTCGCTCTGACGGAAGACGAAATAGACCGGATGGCCCGTGATCTTGGAAGCATTCTAGGCTACATCGCCGAGCTTCAAGAGCTCGACACCACCGGCGTCGCTCCCTTAACCCATGTTTCCGAACTTTGGAGCGACCGCTCCGCAATAGTTGAGCTGCGCGACGATGAGCCGACCCCTTCCCTCGCGCGTCCCCGCGTCATGGAAAGCGCGCCCGCAACCGACGGCATCTTCTTCAAGGTTCCCAAGGTGATTGAGCGTTAGCCGCCGCTCCGCTTCCCGACGCTCACCCGCCCTCAAAGGAGATCCGCCTTGAGCCTCACCGAACCCGCGGCGCAGACCGGCATCCCCGGCCCGAACGCGTCCGACAATGCGCTCACCATCCCTCACATCCGCAGCTCCATCGCAACCGGGGCCGCCTCGGCGCGGGCCATCACGGAGCAGTGTTTCCGCACCATCGAGCAGCGCGATGGCAAGATTCACGCCTACCTTTCCATCGCTCGCGAACGCGCGCTCGCTCAGGCGGCGCGTGTGGATGCAACCCAGGGCGAATTGCCCGCGCTGGGCGGCGTACCGGTCGGGATTAAGGATGCGCTTACCGTCGAAAGCCTGCCTGCCACCGCCGGCTCGCGCATCCTCGAAAACTTCGTCGCCCCGTACACGGCCACGGCGGTCGCCCGCATGGAAGCAGCCGGCGCGGTTACGCTCGGCAAACTGAACTGCGACGAGTTTGCGATGGGCTCTTCCAATGAGAACTCCGCGTATGGCCCCACGCGCAACCCGCACAATCCGGATTACGTGCCGGGTGGATCGTCTGGCGGGTCGGCGGCAGCCGTCGCCGCCGGTATGGCTGTGGCGACGTTAGGCACCGACACCGGAGGATCCATCCGCCAGCCGGCCAGCTTTTGCGGCGTTGTCGGGCTACTTCCGACCTATGGACGCGTGTCGCGCTACGGACTGATCGCATTCGCTTCTTCCCTCGATCGTGTCGGCCCGTTCACAAACTCTGTACGCGACGCCGCGACCGTGCTGCAAGTCATCGCCGGGAACGATCCGATGGACGCCACGTCCTCCAACCGCCCCGTTCCCGACTACACAGCCGGCCTGGAGCCGGGCGTCCGCAATTTGCGCATTGGGATTCCCCAAGAGTATTTCGGTGAAGGGCTCGACCCTGAGGTGCGAGGAGCTGTCGAGCGCGCCATCGACGGGCTGCGCGCGCAAGGGGCCGAGATCAAACAGGTTTCGCTTCCCCACACCCGCTACGCCGTGCCCGCTTACTACCTCATCGCCACCGCCGAGGCGAGCTCAAACCTCGCCCGCTTCGACGGCGTCCGCTACGGCTTCCGCGCGCAAGGAGTGGCCTCGCTCGCCGGCATGTACCGCGAAACCCGTGACGGCGGCTTCGGAGCCGAGGTCAAGCGGCGCATCCTGCTCGGTACCTACGCGCTCTCGGCCGGCTATTACGATGCCTTCTACAAGAAAGCCCAGCAAGTCCGCCGCCTCCTGGCCGAAGACTTCCTCCGCGCCTTCGGAGACTGCGACGCGCTCATCACCCCGGTCACCCCCACCCCCGCCTTCCGCCTCGGCGAGAAAACCGACGACCCCCTCAGCATGTACCTCGC
>CAXTUV010000565.1:0-2159 GCA_964247445.1 uncultured Acidobacteriaceae bacterium
TGCTATAGGAGACCCAGGCGTTTCCCTAGGTTACAAAGCACTACGATTTTGCGCGGGGCAAGCCGCGCGTCTATGCTTCCACCTGAGGAGCTGATCGATTTTGTTCATATTCCAGCAGGGCGCGCGCGCCCGGTGAACCATCCTTTCCGTATCCTGAGTCCCGCGCAGGCGGACCCCGCCCTTGCCGGGCGCTGCGCCTTCACTGTCATGGCGAAGGCCCCGATTCCGGGCCGGGTCAAGACCCGCCTGACGCCCCCGCTCTCCCCCGAGCAGGCGGCCGAGCTCAACAAAGCCTTTCTCCGGGACACGATGGAAAACCTGCAAGCCGCAGCCGCCGAGGCAGGCGGGGCCGACTGCGTGGTTTCCTACACGCCGGTCGGGGAGGAGCCGAGGTTTGTCGGCATTCTGCCGGAAAGCACCTTGCTGGTTCCCCAACGCGGCGACGGCTTCGGCGAGCGCCTGCTGCTCACCGCGACCGACCTGTTTGCCTGCGGCTTCGGTGCGGTGTGCTTGATCGATTCCGACTCGCCGACCGTGCCGACGGCAGAGTTTGTGACCGCGGCAAGGGCGATGCGCGATGAAGCAGTGGTGCTGGGGCGCTCGGACGACGGCGGCTACTACCTGTTGGGGCTGCGCGAGCCTCATGCGGTTTTGTTCGAGCGCATCGACTGGAGCACCGAGCGGGTGGGGGCGCAAACCGCCGAGCGGGCGGCGGAAGCAGGGCTGCCGCTAGTGGAGTTGAGCACCTGGTTCGACGTGGACGATGCGCGCACGCTGGCGCGGTTGCGGGCCGAGCCGGCGGGCTACCCGGACCCGCACACCCGCGCCCTGCTCGCCGGGTTGCCATGACGCTGCCGCCAAAACTCCATTTGAAGAACAATGAGGACCACCTCAAATTAAACTGCTTGTACTTGAGCCTGGTCAAGACCGGTACGCATGAGTGGACCCATTATGTCCACGGCTTCAGTGAGGACCTGTTCGGGCAGCTCGTGCTGTATCTGGGCGGGATTGCATTGGTGGAAGGCAGCGCGACCGATAAGTGGACCTTGCCGCTGATCCTGCTTCTCGCCCTGGCGGCGCGGCTGCCCGCCTTAGTCGCGCCACCATTTTTATCGACCGATATCTACCGCTACGTGTGGGACGGCAAGGTCGCGAACGCCGGCATCAATCCGTTCCGGTATATTCCTGCGGACCCGCACTTATCGTTTCTGCGCGACAGCAGTATCTACCCGCACATCAATCGGAAAGAATACGCGCACACTATCTATCCGCCCGGCGCGCAGGTGCTCTATATGCTGGTCGCGCGGGTGCATGCTTCGGTGTTCGCGATGAAAGCCGCCCTGCTCGGCTTCGAGGCCGGCACGTGCTGGGCGCTTGTGCGCTGCCTGCGGCTGCTCAAGCAAAAGCCGGAACGGGTGATCTTGTACGCGTGGCACCCGGTTCTGGTGTGGGAGGTTGCTTCCAGCGGCCATGTCGACGCGGCGGCGCTCCTGTTTATCGCCCTGGCGCTGCTGTTCGCCCTGCGCGAGAAGCCGCTGAGCGCCGCGGCGTGGCTGGCCGGCGCGGCGCTGGTGAAGCTGTATCCGGCGGCGCTTTTGCCTGCGGTCGCGCGGCGGCGCTGGCTGGCGGCGGGGCTGGTGTTTTTCTCAGTCCTGTTCGCGGGCTATCTGCCGTATCTCGGCGTAGGCAAACTCGTCTTGGGCTTCCTGCCCGAGTACGCCAAGGAAGAAGGCATGGACACCGGCGCTCGCTACTTTCCCGTGGCATGGGCGGGGCGCACGCTGCATCTCATGGTCGCGCCGAACGTGTATCTGGCTCTCTGCGCGGCGGCCCTAGCCGGGCTGGCCCTGTGGGCTTTGCGGCGAGGACAAGCACTGCCCGCGTCTGCTTGCGCCTCCTCCGGCTTGGTGCTCGCCGTCGCGCTCAACCTATGCTTTTCCCCGCACTACCCCTGGTATTTCCTGTGGCTGCTGCCGTTTCTTCCGCTGTGGCCGTGGCGGCCGGCTTTGTATATCGTCGTCGCGGTCACTTATATGCTTGCGACTAAGCTGGGCGCACCGGGCGAGGGTATTTACCAAATGAATGTACGGTTGTATGGAGGGTTTTTGGTGTTCCTGATGATCGATTTAGCGGAGCGCGTATGGCGCCACCGGCACAGC
>CAXTUV010000566.1:0-2137 GCA_964247445.1 uncultured Acidobacteriaceae bacterium
CAGTCAAGACGCTGGGCAGCGGCTTCAGCCGGCCTTACGGCGTGGCGGTGGACGGTAGCGGCAACGTTTTCGTCGCCGACTATGGGCACAGCGCGGTGCAGGAGATCGCGGCGGCGGGCGGCTACACCATCGTCAAGACACTGGGCAGCGGCTTCAGCGTCCCTCTTGGCGTGGCAGTGGACGGCAGCGGCAACGTTTTTGTCGCTGACATCGGGAACAATGCCGTTGAAAAAATCACCACCCAAATTAGAGACTTCGGCTCCGTAGCCGTGGGCGCTTCCAGTGCGGTGCTTTCGCTTTCCTTCGCATTCGATACAGCCGGTACGATCGGCGCGCCCTTGGTCCTGACGCAGGGCGCTCCCGGGCTGGATTTCGGCTCCCAAATCGGCGGTACCTGCGTGGCGGGGCACGCTTTCGCCGCGGGCGCCTCTTGCACGGTAAACGTTGGATTCGCGCCCAGAGCAAATGGGATCCGCTATGGCGGGGTTGCGCTGACGGACGGCGCGGGCAATGTACTGGCAACCGCCTACGTCCAAGGCACCGGATTAGGTCCGCAGCTATCCTTCAGCCCCCCGGCGGCGAGCGTGATTGCGAACCTCGGCGCTGCCAACAGCAACATGGCCGTGGACGGCCACGGCAACATCATCTTTTCCGACACGGCCGGCAATGCGGTCAAAGAGCTTGTGGCCTCCAATGGCTACTCCCCTGTAAATATCGGCCCTGGCTGCAGCTGCCCTGAGGGCGCGGCGGTGGACGGCTACGGCAACATCTTTGTTGCCAGCGCCCAGGATGGCCCAGTCACTGAGTTTGTGCCGGCCCCGGGCGGGTATGCGGCCAGAACGCTCGTAGGCGGGGGATTCAGCAACCCGCAAGGCGTCGCGGTGGACGCGAGCGGCAATGTGTTTCTCGCCGACACCGGCAACAACGCGGTGAAGGAACTCCTGGCCGCCAGCGGCTACACCGCGGTGCAAACCGTCGGCAGCGGCTTCAGCAGTCCTCAAAGCTTGGCGGTGGACGCAAGTGGCAATGTGTTTGTCGCCGACACGGGCAATCAGGCCGTGAAGGAAGTTCTCGCGGCGGGCGGCTACACCACGGTGCAAAGCATCGGCGGCGGCTTCGGCCGCCCCACCGGAGTAGCCGTCGACGGGTACGGGGATGTTTTAGTTGCCGACCAGGCAAACGGCGCTGTTATGGAAATCGCTGCAGCCGGCGGTTACACGGTCGTCAATACAGTAGTCAGCGTTCCCGAAGCTTTGCGCGTGGCGGTGGACCAAACCGGAAGCATTTTTGTACTGAGCGCGGCAGATGGCCAGCTGACTAAGTTCGACTACGCCCATCCGGCGGCCCTCCATTTCGCCGCGACCGCACCCGGCTCCACAAGCAGCGACAGCCCTCAGGTGGTGACGCTCGCCAACAGCGGCAACAGCCCGCTCACTTTCGAAGTGCCCAGCTCGGGTCAGAACCCCAGCCTTGCTGCCGGGTTTACCTTCGGCACGGACTCGACCTGCCCGGTCCTTGCAGCCGGCGCAAGCCCGGCAACTCTGGCTCCCGGGGAAACCTGCACGGCGTCGATCCGCTTCACGCCGACCTCGGTCGGCGCGGTCGGCGGTTCGCTCGCGGTGGTGGATAACGCACTCAATGCCGCGGCCCCGTCTTATGTTACCCAGAGCATTGCGTTGACAGGCACGGGGGCTGCTTCCTCCGTCCCTATGATTACCTTTGCCGTGCCGAGCCATACCTACGGCGACGCTCCGTTCGCCGTGGCCGCCTCGTCCGATTCGAGCGGAGCTTTCACCTACAGTGTGATTTCAGGGCCGGCGACGATCGCAGGCGCGACCGTGACCCTGACCGGTGCCGGTAACGTGGTGCTCCAAGCCGCGGAAGCGGCTGACCCGACCCACGCCGCCGCGACCCGGACGACAATCTTTTCCGTAAACGGAGAAGTTCCGACGCTTAACTTCACGCCCATCCCGGCGCAGACTTATGGTGCGGTGCCCTTTCAAGTCAACGCGGCGTCCGCGTCGAGCGGAGCCGTCACCTACATGGTAATTTCCGGTCCTGCGATGATCGCGGGCTCGACCGTGACCTTGACCGGCGCGGGCACGGTCACGCTGGGCGCGAGCCAGGCGGCCAGCGG
>CAXTUV010000567.1:0-2110 GCA_964247445.1 uncultured Acidobacteriaceae bacterium
CCCCCCCCCCCCCCCCCCCCCCCCCCCCCCCCCCCCCCCCCCCCCCCCCCCGGCCCTCCAAGGCTACCCCACCGCCCGTGGTCTTATTGCGGGTGCTGCGTTGCGTGGTGGTGGGCATGGTGCCGGTGGGGATGGGTTCGCGCAAAGGCAGACGCGGTGCAAAGGAGCGCAAGGGAGAGGACGACGGCTTTCTTCATGCGCCCATCCTAGCAAGGGTTGTACCGCGCGCAAGTAAAATCCTTACAGCCGCGTACCGAGCTATGCACCTCCGCACCGGCAGCCCCAGCATTTCCATCCAAAGAGGCACATGACAGCTCCCTATTTTGAAGAAAAGTTCGCCGTAACGCCCGCCCTGATGGAGCGCTGCCTAGGCGAGGCGCTCTCGGCCGGCGGCGATTACGCCGAGTTGTATTTCGAGTCAGTCGCCTCCACCTCGCTTGGTCTGGACGAGTCCTTGATCAAATCCGCCTCGCAAGGCGTGAGCGCCGGCTGCGGCATCCGGGTGCTTGCGGGCGAGCGCACCGGGTACGCCTATACTGACGAGCTCTCGCCGGACCGGCTTCTGCGTGCCGCGCGCACCGCTGCGTTGATCGCGTCGGGGCCCGCGAAACAGTCCACAGTCGGGCTACCCGCGACCATCACGGACGGCAAAGGACCGAAGCTCTACACCGCGCCGGCCGCCGACCTTGACCCAGGTCTCAGCGCGAAGCTCGACCTGCTGACCCGCGCCGACCAAGCCGCCCGCGCCTACGACGCGCGCATCACGGAGGTGCGCGCCTCCTATGCCGACGAGATTCGGCACATCCTGGTCGCGGCCTCGGACGGCACCTACTCCTCCGACGTGCAGCCCATGGTACGCATGAACGTCTCTGTTCTGGCCAAAGACGGTGAGCAGCGGACGCGAGGCGCATCGGGCGGCGGCGGTCGCGTGGAGCTCACCTATTTTCACGATGTAAAGACCCCCGAGCACTACGCCCGCGAAGCCGCGCGTCAGGCTGTTCTACAGCTCACGGCGGTCCCGGCACCGGCAGGCGACATGGAGGTGGTCCTCGGTCCCGGTTGGCCGGGCGTGCTGCTGCATGAGGCCGTCGGCCACGGCTTGGAGGCAGACTTCAATCGGAAAGGTACTTCGGCGTTCTCAGGCCTCGTTGGACAGCGGGTCGCGAGTGATCGCGTGACGGTCGTCGATAACGGGACGATCCCGAATCGGCGCGGTTCCATCCACGTCGATGACGAGGGTGAAGGCTCGCGGGAGAACGTCCTGATCGAAAACGGCATCCTGCGCGGCTACATGCACGACAAGCTGAGCGCCCGGCTGATGGGCCGCGAAAACACAGGGAACGGCCGGCGCGAAAGCTATCAGCAGATGCCCATGCCGCGCATGACCAACACCTACATGCTCGCGGGCGAGGACGCCCCGGAGGACATCCTGCGCTCGGTTCGGCGTGGGCTGTACGCGGTGAACTTCGGCGGCGGCTCGGTTGATATTACGTCCGGCAAGTTTGTCTTCTCGGCGTCCGAGGCGTACCTGATCGAGGATGGCAAAATCACCGCGCCTGTCCGGGATGCAACCCTGATCGGCAACGGTCCGGAAGCGCTCAAATACGTCTCCATGGTCGGGCACGACTTAGCGCTCGACGAGGGCGTAGGCAACTGCGGCAAGCAGGGGCAGTGGGTGCCGGTCGGGGTGGGGATGCCGACAGTCAAGCTGGACCGGATGACGGTGGGGGGTACGGGCAGGTAAAGTATTGATTGTAACTTCGACGAGAAGCAAGCAGATTACTCGATCTGCTTGCATTGTTCAGCTGTACAAAGTTACGTAGGGTAGCTTCTTTTTAAAGTCGAGTGACTACCATCATCGCACATAGTATAAACTTTTCATCTTTTAAGCAGGATCAGGATACGCGGAAATAAATGGGTCGGGTCCGACGCGAATGTGCCCTCAGCAGGAGCGCCGCCATCAAGGTACTTCACTTCCTCCAGTGTGTACAAGGAACCTAGTTCTGGAGGAGCTCCCGTAAGCAAAGTCTCTTGGCGGATCGGCATGCTTGAAAGAAGTCCCATGTAAGTCTTATCTCGGAAGGACTGCTCTAGATCGTTTTCTAAGTTG
>CAXTUV010000568.1:0-588 GCA_964247445.1 uncultured Acidobacteriaceae bacterium
ATCCGACTGCCCCTCCCCGAGGTCCCCCATGCCTGAACCCCGCACCGAACGCATGACGCAGAACCGCATCGTCGCGCTGTTTACCGACCCCACGCACCCCGGCTCGCTCGGCTACCGCTACCTGGGCAACTGGAGCAAACGCCTGAATAATCGCGCGGTCGAGCCCGAGCTGCTTAGGGCGAATCTGCTGGCGCGCGGCTACGGGGACGCGTCCATCGCCGCCGCGCTCCAAAAGCTGCAGGCCGCCGCGGACGCGACCGGCACCACGCTGTACGACGCTAACCTGCGGGTGTACGGGCTGCTGCGCTATGGTGTGCAGGTCCAGATCGCCGTCGGCCAGCCGCACGAGACAGTCTACTTAGTGGACTGGGAGCACCCGGAGCGCAACGACTTCGCCCTGGCCGAGGAGGTGACCTTGCGCGGCGGGCACGAGCGGCGGCCCGACCTGGTGCTCTACCTCAACGGCCTCGCCGTCGCGGTCATCGAGCTGAAAAGGAGCTCGGTCGAGGTGGCGGACGGCATCCGCCAGCTCATCACCAACCAGGAAGCGATCTTCAATGAGCAGTTCTTCACGACGGTGCAGCTGCT
>CAXTUV010000568.1:598-2108 GCA_964247445.1 uncultured Acidobacteriaceae bacterium
AGGGAAGAATTTTTCGTCTCCTGGGCAGCGGCGGACGGGGTCGAGCCGACAGCCGGGGCGCTGCTCGACCGGCCGCTCGCGGAGATGTGCGGCAAGGCCCGCCTGCTCGACCTCATGCGCAACTTCGTGCTCTTTGACGGCGGCATCAAGAAGGTGCCGCGGCCGCACCAATTCGTCGCCGTGAAGGCGGCGCAAGAGCGCATCCGGCGGCACGAGGGCGGCGTGATCTGGCACACCCAGGGCAGCGGCAAAAGCATCCTGATGGTGCTGCTGGCCAAGTGGCTGCTGGAGCGTGACCCCGAGGCCCGCGTCCTCGTCGTGACGGACCGCGATGAGCTGGACAAGCAGATCGAGGGCGTGATGAAGAACGCCGGAGTCATCGGCGAACACGCGCCCTCGCCACGAGTCGTGAAGCGGGCGGAGCTCATTGCGAAGCTGGGATCCGCCATGCCCAGGCTGCTGTGCGCGCTAGTCCACAAGTTTGACCCCGCAGACCTCGACGGTCCGCCGCCGCCCGTGCAGGGCCGCTTCTATGTTTTCGTGGACGAGTGCCACCGCTCGCAGGGCGGCGCGATGAACAAGCAGATGAAGCGCTGGCTGCCCCACGCGATTTTTCTCGGCTTTACCGGCACCCCGCTGCTGCGCAAGGACAAGCAGACGACCCGCGACGTGTTCGGCACCTACATCCATACTTATAAATTCCACGAAGCGGTGGCGGACAAGGTGGTGCTCGACCTGAAATATGAGGCGCGCGCCGTGCCGCAGCGGCTCGGGTCTCCTGGCGTCGTGGATGCGTGGTTCGAGCGCAAAACGCGGGGGCTGAACAACTTTCAGCGCGCCGTGCTGCGCCGGCGCTGGGCGACGCTGGAGGAGCTGATGAGCGCGGGGGAGCGGAAGCAGCGCATTATCGCGAGCATCATCACGGACTTCGACACCAAGCCCCGCCTGAGCGAGGACCGGGGCACGGCCATTCTGGTGGCCGCTAGCATTTACGATGCCTGCCACTACTTTTCGCTCTTCCGCAATACGCTGTTCGGCAAGCACTGCGGCATTGTCACGTCGTACGAGCCGAACCCGAGCGCCGTTTCCCGCGAACCGTCCGGCAGCGACGAGCGCTTCAAGTATGACACCTACACGCGCGACGTGCTGCAGCACGGTCAAACGGCAAAGGCTTACGAGGATGAAATCAAACGCCGGTTCATCAAGGAGCCGGCAAACCTGAAGCTGCTGATCGTAGTGAGCAAGCTGCTGACCGGCTTTGACGCGCCGAGCTGCACCTACATCTATCTAGACAACGAGCTGCGGGACCACAACCTGTTTCAAGCTATCTGCCGCACCAACCGGCTCGACGGAGAGGACAAGGAGTACGGGCATATCGTCGATTTCAAGGAGCTGTTTGGAAAGGTGCAGGAAGCAATCGCAGTGTACAGCTCCGATGAGCTGGAGATCGACGAGGGCGGCGGCAACAACAACATCGAGCTCAAGGATTGGCTGAGGGAAGGTAGAAGGC
>CAXTUV010000569.1:0-2098 GCA_964247445.1 uncultured Acidobacteriaceae bacterium
CGAAATACTCAACCCCGGTCCTGATTGCGTTTCAGATCCTGGTGGTCGGGGCAATCATTGTCGGATTTGTTCTATACCGCAAACAGGTACGCGGCTGGCAAGCGCATCAGTCCGCAGCGCCGGCGAAGCAAGCCGCGTAGCGGTTCAGATTTCCCAGCGAAGCAGGGTCGCTCCGGCTGTAAAACCCGCGCCCACACTTGCCAGAAGAACCCGCCCGCCTTTTCGCAGCATGCCCTCTTCGCGTGCGGTCGCCATCGCGAGCGGTACGGTAGCGGCGGTAGTATTGCCGTACCGATCGATGTTGATGGTCACGCAGTTGAGCGGCAGACCCAGCCGCTCCGCGGTGGAAACAATAATGCGTCGGTTGGCTTGATGCGGAATGAACGCGGCGATGTCGGCCCCGGTCAGACCATTGCGGCGGAGAAGGGATTCCGAGATTTCAGCCATTTTCTTGACCGCGAATTTGTACACCGTCTGCCCATCCTGGTGAACAAAATGCTGCTTGCTCGCGACGGTTTCAGCGCTGGCGGGTAGAAGACTGCCGCCCGCAGGCATATGCAGCGCCGCCGCGCCCGTGCCGTCAATCTCATGCGCGTAGTCGATCAGACCCTCTTCGCCCTCCGCAGCAGGTTCAATCAGGACCGCGCCCGCGCCGTCCCCAAACAGAATGCAGGTGCTTCTGTCGCTGTAGTCGATGATGGAGCTCATCGTGTCCGCGCCGATGACCAGCACACGCTTTTGCGCGCCGGACTCAACCAGCTTGGCTCCCACTTGGAGCGCGTACAGGAAGCCCGAGCAGGCCGCGCCCAGGTCAAAACCCCACGCGTTTCGCGCGCCCAGCTTATCCTGCACCAAGCAGGCCGTGGCTGGGAACGGCATATCCGGGCTTACGGTCGCGACAATAATAACCTCGACCGCATCGGGTGCAAGGCCGCGCTCGAGGAGGCAGCGGCGCGCGGCTTCAACCGCCAGGTCGCTGGTCGCCATCCCCGGCTCCACCAGGTGGCGCTCGCGGATGCCGGTGCGCTCCAGAATCCACTCATCCGTGGTTTCAACCATCTTTTCCAGGTCTGCGTTGGTCAACACGCGAGGCGGCACATAGGTGCCGAGGGCGCTGATTTTCGCGCGGCGCAGGATGCGGGGGTGGGTGCCGTCGGCTACGGGCTCGGACGAGTCCGGCTCAGGTGAAGCAAGGTTCAAAACGACTCTCCAGGGCAGCTGGGGTACAAAACAGCAAGCTCGATTGTCGTCGAGCGACCCTTCCCTGTCGAATGCGCTTGCCGAGAAAAATCCATGTACCGGGGTACCTGCTGCGCACGCACTGGCCCACTACCGTTGCTTCCTTCCGGACCTGGCGGGGTTCGCGGGATTGCGCCGCGCAGGGCCCGGCACAGGATGAGTTTACCACCGCAAAGCTATACGTCGCACAGCCGTACCGCCTCGCGCAGCCCGGCCAGCGGGTCGCCCGCGGGCACAAACTCATGGGCGACATACCCGGCGAAGTCCATCTCGCGAAGAGCCCGCATCATTGCCGGCCAGTTGACTTCCTCGAGCGGACCGCCGAGTTCATGCCGTCCCGGCACGCCGCCTGTGTGAATGTGCGCGATCGTATCGCGGTTGGCCCGCAGCGTTTCGATCAGGTCGCCTTCCATGATCTGCATGTGGTAGCCGTCATACAGCAGCTTGACGCGAGGAGAGCCGACCGCGCGGATCACCGTCACTCCCCAGGCGGTGTGGTCAGCCATGTAGCGGGGGTGGTCGCGTTTTGAGTTCAGTAATTCCATGCACACCGTTTCGCCGTGCGCTTCGGCGATCGGCGCAATGCGTTTCAGTCCGGCGATGGTGTTCAACGCCCCTTGCCCGTCATCCATGCCGTCGCGGAGCCCGGAAAACGTGATTACGTTCGGCACGCCCGCCTTCGCGGCAAGCGGGATGCCCCGCGCGAGCCCCGCCGTGATCGAGTCATGGTTCTCAAGCCGGTTGAGCCCGCGGTTGATCTCGCCGCCTCCGGCATACCCCATGGTGCAGCGCAAGCCGTACTGCATCGGCACGCCATAGTCCTCCGGCTGCAGCAGGTCTACTCCCGCGAGCCCTAGAC
>CAXTUV010000570.1:0-2092 GCA_964247445.1 uncultured Acidobacteriaceae bacterium
TTGTAGCGTCATCGGAACGTCAGAGCCCGTGAGCCGCTTTCTCTCAGAGTTGTGCATGCTGAAGCGTGCTGACTTCGATGCGGCCTTTACAGATGTTCCACTCTTCTGGCGGGATCCGGATGAGGAAGCTGAAGACATTACTTTTCTTAAGAAGCGACGCGATTGGCTTTGCAGCCTGGCGCGTTCAGGAGACTTTGCAGCAGCTTAAAGCTTTCACTCTTATGTCAATGTTTCTTACCCTAGGCCGAGGCAAGACCGGTTCCGCCATCGCGGAGATCGCCCGTGAACGCGGCCACGAGGTAAAGATGCTGGGAACGGCGGAGAACGAGCACGCCCGCGCCCTCACCCCGACGCTGCTGGCCGGGGTCGACGTGGTGATCGACTTCACCACGCCGGAGGCGGTCGTCGAAAACTTGCGCGCGCTGCTGCCCCTAGGCGCGAAAGTCGTGGTCGGAACTACGGGTTGGTACACGCACCTGCCGGAGATGACCGCGCTTGCGGAGCGGCACGGGGCTTCCCTGCTTTATGGAACGAACTTCTCGCTAGGGGTGCAGGCGTTTCTTCGCGCGGCGCGGCTCCTGGCTGAGGCACTGCCCGGGTATACGCTCGCGATAGAGGAAACCCACCACACGACCAAACGCGATGCTCCCTCCGGGACCGCGCTGACCTTGCAGCAAGCCGTGGGCGGGGAGGCTCCGATCACCTCGCACCGGGTAGGCGAAGCCGCCGGGGTGCATGTGCTCACGCTGCGTTCGGAAGCGGAAAGTCTGACACTCACGCACGAGTCGCACTCGCGCGAGGCGTTCGCGCGAGGCGCGGTCCAAGCCGCCGAATGGCTGGCTGCCCGGGGCAAGCCCGGACACCGGACTTTATGCTGGTCGCTCGCGAACTTGCAGAGGCCGAGCCGCGCCCAGTTGCCGACGGTGCGTCCCCGCAGATCGAGAAGCCGTGCGCGTGATTCCGGTGGTCTTTACTCCCCTCGTGTTCGCATCGGACGCCGGCCAGGAGTTCTTATGAACTCCGCACTATCGCGACGATCCATTCCCAGTCTCGACGGCATGCGCGGCATAGCCGTTCTACTCGTTATCGCCGCGCACACGAACCTTTTCGGCAAGCTGGCCGCAGCTTTCGAGCGGCAGCACGTGCCATGGCTCTCTAGCCTATTCAGGATTGATCCCGGCGATCTCGGCGTGTCAATTTTCTTTGTCATAAGCGGCTTTCTCATTACCACTCTGCTCCTGCGTAACACGAGTCCGGAAAATGTACATCGCCTGACAAGCTTCTATCTCCGGCGATTCTTTCGTATTTTCCCTCCCTACTACATGTATTTGACCGTTATATTCCTCTTATCGGCATTACGTCGAGTAACGCTCGAAAGGGGCGGCTTCCTATCCGCCGCCGCCTATGTTTCTAACTACTACCCTTATACAAGGAATCATCCCGAGTCCTCCGGCTGGCTTACCGGGCATACTTGGAGCCTAAGCCTTGAAGAGCAGTTCTACCTGTTTTGGCCGATTTGGCTTCGCATCGCGGGTACGGGCGGGGCACTCGTCATGGGGGCGTTTCTTTGTTTGCTTTCCCCCTTTTCAAGACTTGTGACTCTCGCGTATTACCCTGCTTTCGTATTTGACGGGCAGATCAGCCGTATGTTCCACACCCGCATGGACACGATCATGTTCGGGTGCGTCCTAGCGCTGCTCGCTTCGCGCCCTCGCGCGGCGCGCATTCTGACCCGCGCCGCCGCAAGCCGCAAGCTCGCGGCACTCTCGGGCTCGCTCCTGCTGGCCGACCTGCTCCTATCCTCGTCGCATCCACGCTTCAATGTGGGCTTCGGGCTCACGGCGGAAGGATTGCTTCTCGCATTTTTGACTTTGTACTTTGTCGGGAACCCAAGCTCTTTCGTGGGGCGTATTTTGAACCATCCCGCGCTTGTGCACGTCGGCCTTATTTCCTACAGTCTCTATTTGTGGCAGCAGCTATTCGTGGGCCCTTTTCCACCCTTTCACAGCAGGGGCGGCGCTTGGCTGCTTGCGACCATCGCTTGCGCCGAACTTTCGTACTTTTTGATCGAACAGCCGTCCACCCGTTTACG
>CAXTUV010000571.1:0-2086 GCA_964247445.1 uncultured Acidobacteriaceae bacterium
CGCCGGGCTCAACCTGGTCGGGAATCGGGGTGAGGATTAAGTCGTTCCGGTAAGAATCGGCAGCAGCGCTTGTAAAGCCTTTCCGCGATGGCTCAACCCGAGCCGGGTTGCGCGGTCGATTTCGGCCATCGTTTTCCCAAGCGAAGGCAAAAAGAACAGCGGGTCGTAGCCGAACCCTTCCGTCCCGCGCCCTTCCGTGAGGATCTCGCCCTCGACCGAGCCGTCCGCCTCGCATACAATCGCGCCGTCGCGGGCCACGGCCAGTGCGCAGCGGTAGCGGGCCGTGCGCGGGGCCGGCGCGCCCGCGAGCTGTCCAAGCAGGCAGCTGTTGTTGCGCGTGTCCGGGTCGCCCGCGAAGCAGCCGATGCGCTCCGCGTAGCGGGCAGAGTACACGCCCGGCGCGCCCCCGAGCGCGTCCACCTCCAGGCCGGAATCGTCCGCCAAGACCAGCTCCCCCGGCGCGAACCGGGCGTAGTACAAGGCCTTTAACCGTGCATTCTCAGCAAAGATCGCGCCGGTCTCCTCGGGCGCGGCGAGCTTTTCCAAGCCGGGCAGGGGAGCGATCGTCCAATCCCCGGAAACCTGCGCGGCGGCGAGCGCGAAATCGCGCAGCTTGCCCGCATTGCCGGTGGCGACGTAGAGGGTTCTCATTTCGTTCGTGGGATGCGCGCGGCCTGCCCGGGTACGGGCGGCGGGTCGAACTCCGGCCGGTTCAAGGGGCAGCCCACGCAGCGCGGCGTCCCGCCGCAATGCGTTTTACCAACCATCACAATCAGCGCGTGAAATTCGTTGTAGTGCCGGAGCAGGGTTTCCGGCGCATCCCCGGCAAACGCTGTTAAAGCTAGCGCTTGCACGGCGGGGTAACGCGCGGGTTCACTCATCAGCCCGTGGCGCGTGACGACCCTGCGCAGGTATTCGTCCACCACCATCACCGGCCTGTGCAGCGCGTACAGCAGGATGGCATCCGCGGTCTCCGGCCCCACGCCGGGCAGCGCGAGCAGGGCTTCGCGGGTTTCCGCTACCGGGGCAAGTGCCATCTGCTCCAGCGAGCCCCCATATTGCCGGTCCAGTAGGCTGAGGAAAGCCTTTACCGCGGAAGCCTTCCGCAGCATGTACCCTGACGGACGGACAAGCTCTTGAAGCCGCTCCAGGGAAACCGCCCGTAAACCGTCGACATTTAATATCCCAGCGGCCTTCAGCGAGGCGATCGATCGCTCCACATTGCGCCAGGAGGTGTTCTGGGTTAGGTACGCGCCTACGATCGTCTCAATGTCGCTTTCCGAAGGCCACCAGCCTTGCGGCCCATAGGCTTCCACCAGGGCGTCGTAGAACCGGCGCAGCATCAGCGGGAGCCGGCCCGGAGCTCAAGCTTCCATCCAAGCAGCTTAGCGCGGGTCGCGGCCTCCTCGGCCTCCGGAATGCGCCCCAAACGCTGATACAGAATGGAAATCGCGGTCAGCGCGAGCACGTCTTCCGGCGCTTCGGCCGCGAGCGCCTGCGCTTCGCTGAGTGCCTGCTCATACGCCCCCGCATCTTGAAGCGCGCTTACCAAGCCGTGCCGCGCGTCCGCGTAGCCAGGGTCAGCCGCGAGCGCCGCGCGAAAGCCGTCGGCTGCCTCGCCGGGCGCGCCCTCGGCCAAGCGGTCGAGTGCCGCGTAGTACAGATCTTCCGCCTTCGCCATCTCACCCGATGATAGAAGACCCGCATCTGTACTGAGGACATGAAAGCCCACACGGAATACCTTTGGTTCAATACGCCGAAACGCCGCGAGATGGTCCACATCACGCCGCAGGTCGAAGCCGCCGTTCAGAAGAGCGGCGTACAGGATGGACTGTGCTTTGTGTCTCCCATGCACATCACAGCGGCTATCTATGTCAACGACCATGAGTCCGGGCTCATTGAGGACATTGGTGAATGGCTCGAAAAACTAGCCCCCGCGCGCCCGGAGTACCGCCACCACCAAACCGGTGAGGATAACGCGGACGCCCACCTGAAAGCTTTGTTGCTGCACCATGAAACGACCCTGCCGATTACCAAGGGCAAGTTAGACCTGGGTACATGGCAGCGTATAGTCTACGCCGAGTTC
>CAXTUV010000572.1:0-361 GCA_964247445.1 uncultured Acidobacteriaceae bacterium
TTTTCTACAGCCCGGCTCTATTCTGGACAGGTGAGCCCTTCCTCAGCGCCTGCCCGCCGACGCACCCGCCGCAAACAGAACACCTCGAATGTCCGTGCGTGGTGGCCGCTGCTCATCGCGCTTGCCCTCACCCCTTTTGCGGGACATGGGGCGAGCCTCTTGGCGCTTATAGGCCCGAGCGCGCTGCGGGCGGCGTTCCCCTTGGCGGCGCGGTTCGGCAGCGCGGGACTATGGGCGGAGCTGCCGGTCTACGGCCTGCTGCTGAGCCTGTTCGCGAGTAGACGGCGGCTCGGGGCAGGACTGCTCACGGTTGCCGTCCTGCATGGAGCCGCGCTCGTCTTTGCGCTTTACGGCTGAGCCG
>CAXTUV010000572.1:374-2086 GCA_964247445.1 uncultured Acidobacteriaceae bacterium
ATCACCCGCGCCGCTTCATGCGCTTCCTCGTACCGATCGGGAGGAAAAGAAACAGCCCCGACGCGCGCATGACCTCCGCCGCCGTAGCGCTCGCAAATGGCGGCCAGATTGACCAGTTTTTGCGGATCAGCAGTCGTCCAAGGATTGGTCCCGACCGCGACCTTGGTTCTGAAACTCGACCGTGACAAACCGACGGAGTACGTGGCCTGCGGACAAAGGTAATACGGGATGAATTTGTTATAGCCTTCAAGCTCCCGATCGGCGATGTCAAAGAAAATCGTCCCACGCTCCTCGCGCGCCCGCTCGCGCAGGATTTCGATCGCGGCTTGGTGGCGCTCCAGAAGCGGCGGCAGCAGCGCGGCGACAAACGGCTGCTCCAGCACTTGTTCGAGCGGCATGGCGGTCAGCAAGGGAATCAGTCGGGGCACAATGCCGGGGTCCGCGCCCGATTCGATCGCAAGCGTCAAGCGCATCGCGGGCTCGCGCATCTCCACAGCCGCCTGCGCGCTCTCGTATAGCGCCCCGTCCACGATATTGGCCCAATGCACCAGGGAGGCGACCGGTGCCGCATCGAAACCGAACCGGGCTGCGGCCGTGTCCGCGATAAATGACGTGCAGGATGTGTACTTGGGGTCGAAAAAACGCCGGTCGCGAAAGTTGCTTGCCGGATCCCCAAGTCCGCGCTCATACACGGCATGGTCCTCGGCTGAGAGATAGGCGCTCAGGTGATGGTCGAACCAAAAGGTAACGAGAGGAGATGGCGAGTACTTGAAATCGACGATCGCGTTTTCATCCCCGGCGAACGCGGCGTTGTCAAACAGCGCGCCCGCGCGGTGCACCAGGCCGTGATACTCATAGGTAGCTTCGGGCGCGATGCACTCGCGGTGGAAGCGCGTGAACAGCGAAGCAGAGCAGGCGCCGTCAAAGCAGTTGTCGTGATAGAAGACGCGTACTCGCAAGGGTCGAACTCCTTTCCGCAGGCTTCGATGCGAATCTCTTAGAATGGCGGCATGCCGGACGGATGTCAAGAGGCAACCATGAACCACGGGAGTAAGCGCGGGAGGTCGATATTTATCGGGCCGAACGGTTTGCGCGCCGGCTGGGGCTGCTTGCTCTTCATCCTGCTTATCCTCCTTTATCAGTTGTTCTTTAGCGCGCTCGCACAACGAATCGCACACGGCCATGCGCGTCCCGCGCTGCTTCCGCCAAGCATCATGATCCCGGTTGAGTTTTTCTCAGCCGCGGGGGTCGTGTTTGCGACTTGGCTCATGGCTCGCGCGGAAGGTCGGTCCTTCCGCGCGTACGGCTTGCGCGACCGAGCGAGCCTGCGGCGGTTCGGCGGCGGGCTCCTGGTGGGCTTCGGCGCGATCTGCATCCTGGTCGGCACACTGCGGGCGCTGCACCTTTTGGCGCTCGCGCCCGCGGGGTTGGGCGGCGCTATGGGCTGCTGTGGGGCTTGGGCTTTCTGCTCACGGGGGTGTTCGAGGAGCTGTTCCTGCGCGGCTACTTACTATGGACCTTGGCGCGCGGGATCGGGTTTTGGTGGGGCGCGCCGCTGCTTGCCGTCGCCTTCGGGGCGATCCACGGGAGCAACCCGGGAGAAACGCCGGTAGGCCTGGTTTCAGCCGGAGCGGTAGCCCTGCTGTTCTCGCTCAGCATTTGGCTCACCGGTTCACTCTGGTGGGCCATCGGCTTCCATGCCGCTTGGGATT
>CAXTUV010000573.1:0-2071 GCA_964247445.1 uncultured Acidobacteriaceae bacterium
CGCTCACCCGTACCGCGCCCTGAGCCGCGAAACCTTTGAGGAACTGCTGTGCCTGTTGAGTGAGGGCATCGCGAGCGCCCGCGGCACCTGGGGTGCGTGGCTCCTGCGCGACCGCGTCCACGGCGTCCTGCACCCCCGGCGCGGGGCACGGCTGGCCGCGGTTTCGAACGGTGGCACGATCCCCGACACGGCAATCTTCCAGGTCATCGCGCAGCCGGAGGGCGTGCCCATTGCCACCCTGGACGAGCATTTTGCCGTCGACTCCTCGCCTGGCGACGTGATCCTGCTCGGCAACACAAGCTGGCGCATTACCCTGGTCGAGAGCGCGGGCCGGATCCTGGTCGAGGACGCAGGCGGGCAACCGCCGTCGATCCCGTTCTGGCAGGGCGAAGCGCCGCAACGCTCGCTCGAACTCTCGGGGTTTGTCTCCGATCTGCGCTCCGGCATCTCGGAAAGAACCCCGGACGTGCTTCCCGGCTATATTTCGCAGGCG
Organism: uncultured Acidobacteriaceae bacterium; assembly: GCA_964247445.1. Lineage (GTDB taxonomy): Bacteria > Acidobacteriota > Terriglobia > Terriglobales > Acidobacteriaceae > EB88. Next base: position 494 of record CAXTUV010000573.1, read on the forward strand.
CACCCCCAAGTCGCGGCAACCGCGCAATGGCTGCGCGAGGAGTGCTGCCTACCGGATGCCGGCGCGGAACAGCTGATCGGCTATGTCGTCGCGGGCCGGGCCGTTCTGGGCGCGGTGCCCACGCTCGACACCATTATCGCCGAGCGCTTTTTCGATGAGGGCGGCGGCATGCAGCTGATCCTGCACGCGCCTTTCGGCGGCCGCATCAACAAAGCCTGGGGCCTGGCGCTGCGCAAGCGCTTTTGCCGGGGCTTCAACTTCGAGCTGCAAGCCGCAGCCACCGACAACGGGTTGAACATTTCGCTCGCCGAGCAGCACTCGTTTCCGCTTTCCGATGTCTTTCAGTTCCTCACCGAGCAGACGGTTGCCGAGCTGCTGCAACAGGCCTCGCTGACCTCGCCCATCTTTAAGGCGCGCTGGCGCTGGGACGCTTGCCGTTCGCTCCAGCTTTTGCGCTTCACAGGCGGAAAGAAGGTCGCCCCGCAGATCCTTCGCACCCGCTCCGACGACCTGCTCGCGAACGTCTTCCCTCAGGTCGCCGCCTGCCAGGAGAACATCGAGGGTGACATCGAGGTGCCCGACCACCCGCTCGTCCGCGAGGTGATGAAGGATACGCTCCAGGAGGCGATGGACCTCGAAGGCCTGACTGCCTTGCTGCGCGACATCGACGCGGGCCGGGTGAGGTGCCTGGCCGTCGATACCACCACGCCCTCGCAGTTCGCGCACGAGCTGCTGAACGCGATGCCCTACGCCTTCCTCGACGATGCGGACCTGGAAGAGCGCCGGGCGCGGGCTGTGTCGCTGCGCCGGACCGTGCCCGACTCCGTGCTGGGCGAGGCGGGGCGGTTGTCGCCCGAGGCCATCGCCGAGGTGCGCGCGGAAGCCTGGCCCGATGTGCGGGACGAGCACGAACTGCACGACGTCCTGCTCGGGTTGGTGCTTGCGCCCGAAGCCCGCTTGGAGCCGTGGCGGGGGCTGCTGGCCCGTTTGGCGGGCGCGCGCCGGGCGACCGTGGTCGCCGGGCCGGACGGCGTGCGTTATTGGACGGCCGCCGAACGGCTCGGGTGGGCGCGTACGCTCCGCCCCGAGCTGATGCCCGAGCAGGCATTGCCCTCCGTCGCGGTCGAGGAACACCCGGCCGAGGAGGTCCTGCGCCGGGCCGTGCAGGGGTGGATGTGCCTGCTTGGGCCGGCAACGGCTTTGTCATTAGGAGCCTTGCTCGGGGTCGACCCGAGCGAGGTGTGGAAGCAGCTGCTCCGGATGGAGGTAGCCGGGACGCTCATGCGCGGGCGCTTCGAATCGTTCTCGCCGCAGGGCGGCGACTTAGATACAGAATGGGCGGACCGCCGGCTGCTCCAGCGCATCCACAAGCGGACGCTGGGCGCGCTGCGGAAATCCGTCGAGCCCGCGACGCCCGCGGTCTTTACGCAGTGGCTGCTCGGCTGGCAGCACGTCGCGCCGCAAACGCAGCTTACGGGCGAGGAGGGGGTGCTTGAAGCCCTACGCGGGCTTGAGGGCTTTGAAGCGCCGGCGGTTGAGTGGGAGCGCACCCTGCTGCCGGCGCGCGTTGCCGGGTAC
>CAXTUV010000574.1:0-2066 GCA_964247445.1 uncultured Acidobacteriaceae bacterium
ACCCTCTCCCTCCCGAAAGGACTCGCAAGCACCCATGGCCACCGCACTCACAAAAACTGCCCTTGTCCGCCAGATGGCGGAAAAGCTCGAGCTCACCAGCAAGCAAGCTGTCGCATTTTTCGATCTTTTGTCTGACACCGCCGTCAAGGAAACAAAGAAGAACGGCGTTTTCGTCATCCCGGGACTCGGTCGGCTTGTGAAAGCGGAACGCAAGGCGCGCACGGGCCGCAACCCGCAAACCGGCGAAGCCATCAAGATCAAAGCGAAGACGGTGGTGAAGTTCCGCATCGCCAAAGCCGCTAAGGACGCCATCGCGCCGCCTGCGAAGAAGTCAGCCGATAAGGGAGAAAAATAGCGGAACCGGGTACACTTGGACGGGGCCGTGTTCCCGCACGCGCCCCGGAGAGTTTTCACCCTTTCATGAGTTGGTTTAAGCGCGAAAAGCCCGGCATCGAAACGAACGGCGAAAAGACCGTCCGCACCGAAGGGTTATGGATTAAGTGCCCCGGCTGCGCTGCTCCCATCTGGAAGTCTGACGTCGAAGCCAATCTCCAGGTCTGCCCGAAGTGCGGCCACCACCACCGCATGGGCGCGCGCGAGCGCATCGCTTCGCTTCTTAATCCCGGCTACGAGTACATCGACGGAGGCCTGCGCTCGACGGACCCGCTTCAGTTCGCGGACCTAAAGCCCTATACCGGTCGGCTCGCGAAGGCGAAGCAGGACACAGGCATGCCCGATGCCATCCTCGCCGCCCGCGGCACCCTGGGAGACTCTCCGGTCGTGCTTGCCGCCCTGGAGTACGGCTTTATCGGCGGCTCCATGGGAGCGGTGGTTGGGGAAACCATCACCCGCGCTGTCGAACGCGCTTTCATGGACCGTGCCGCGCTCGTCATCGTGTCCGCCTCAGGCGGCGCGCGCATGCAGGAAGGGATCGCCTCGCTCATGCAGCTCGCGAAGATCTCGGCTGCCCTCGCAAAGCTCGACGCGGCGTGCCTGCCATACCTGTCGGTGCTCACCGACCCTACCATCGGCGGCGTCACCGCGTCCTTTGCCATGCTGGGCGATGTGAACATCGCCGAACCCGGTGCCCTGATCGGCTTCGCCGGCCCCCGCGTCATCGAGCAAACCATCCGCCAACGCCTCCCCGAAGGCTTTCAGCGGGCGGAGTTCCTGCTGGAGCACGGGATGCTGGACGCGGTGGTGCCGCGGAATGAGTTGAAGGGGTGGCTGGTGCGGGCGCTTGGGTTTATGGGCATGTCCGGGGCCTGAGTGAGGCAAGGTGGATGAAGTTACAGCCACAAAACCCGCCCTGTTTTAGTCCGGCGCTTAATGCGAATCATGCAGTGTAACGCAACACCATGATCGATAGGTATTTCGCTTGCGGCAGAATAGATGAAACCGAAGGCCCACTTATCTGGGCTGCCATGCAAGCCGAGACAGACAAGTATCTAAGGCGACAAATACCTCGTATGGCGTCGCGAGAAGTATTGAATAGGAATAGGAGCTCGTTGGAGGCAGTGGTGCTTGCGCGACATCATGTGTAGGGTTGGATGGCGTGATCGGACAGCTAACCAGTCACTTCTTTGATGCGGAGCGTTCAGGTGTACTAGTAATCGCTTCTGCTGTGAATGGGGGCTACAACTCAAATGCAAACGCATACAGCCTTTACACGGTTTACACGGCCGCTCACGAAGGAACCTTCTCCGATCAAAGCATTTACAGTTTATTCTAGCCGGCAGTACCTTCTGGAAACCATGTGCAGCTTGATCTCTCTTTATCTAAGCACAGCACATACGGCTTCAATCCAAACTACTTTCCTATTACCCCGCAATGGTTCATCGCAGCATACAATGCCAGCTTCCTGAGCTTATACCAAAGCGGGCAGATTAGTGCCGATTACTAGGCTTTATCTCTTTCTCTCGGCAACGATGTCTTCTTCGGGTGTGTCGTCGAACACTTTATCAGTCAAGGAGGCACTTACGCCGGACGAGAGTCGATGTTGGCGAGCCCAGCCATCTGATAAATAATAGCACTTTTATTCAAGACGACTCTTCATAGGCATTACA
>CAXTUV010000575.1:0-2050 GCA_964247445.1 uncultured Acidobacteriaceae bacterium
CGGCAACCACGTAACCCGCAACGGCCAGCGAGTCAAAACGGCGACTTCGGTAACAAATTATCTGAGCCCGTCCGCGGTAAGCGTGCCGACGAACCAAAGCCAAACCTACGGCAACGCCGGCCGCAACTCAGTAAGAACCTACCCTTTCCACCAGCTAGACTCAGCCCTCCACAAAGGCTTTCACCTATGGAGTGAAGCGTCGCTGCTCGACTTCAGGCTGGAAGCCTTCAATGTGCTCAATCAGGTGAACTACAGCGCGCCGGACTCCAATCGAAGTAACGGCAGCTTTGGGACCATCACCACTTACTTCCCGCCGCGGCAGCTCCAGGTAGCGGGCAAGCTGTTTTTCTAGTGAGGATCTATGCTCGGGTTCTTGCTTGCGGTTTCGGCGGCGGCCGATGACGCGGTGCGCATCAATCAAATCCAGGTCATCGGCACTCATAACAGCTACCACGCGGGGCTCGCGCCCGGCGTGGCCAAGCTGCTCCGGGCAAAAAATCCCCAAGCCTTCGCCGCGCTCGACTACACGCACCCTTCGCTGACCGTGCAGCTCGACGGAGGCGTCCGGCAGCTCGAAATTGACGTCTTCGCCGACACCAAGGGGGGCCTGTACGCGCACCCGTACTTGGAAAAGCAAGCAGGGACAGAAGCGGAAGCCAACCCCGGCGGGGTCATGGACAAGCCCGGTTTTAAAGTCATGCACGTCCAGGACATCGACCAGCGCAGCGTGTGCGAACCATTCACGGCATGCCTTGCTGAAGTACGGGCCTGGCTTCAAAAACACCCGGACAGCCTTCCGTATTTGTCTTGGTCGAAACCAAGCAGGGCCGCCTGAAGAATGTGGATTTCCCGACCGTCACGCCGGAGCCCTTCACGCCTGCGGTGTTTGACGCGCTTGACGGTGAAATCCGGTCAGTTTTCGCCACTGGGGAGATGATCACCCCGGACCAGGTCCGGGGCACCGCGGCCGACTTGCATATGGCAGTTCGCGCCGGAAATTGGCCGACCCTGAAGCAAGCGCGAGGCAAGGCGGTTTTCCTGATGGACCAGCGCGCGATGGAATCGGTCTATACCGAAGGCCACCCTAGCCTGGAAGGCCGCGTGCTCTTTACCAACGCTGTACCGGGTGCCCCGGATGCGGCGTTCACTGAAGAGAACGACGGTACCGTGGAGGAGATTGACCGGCTGGCTCGGGAGGGCTACCTCATCCGAACTAGGACAGATGCGGACACAATCCAAGCGCGGACGAAGGACACGTCAAGGCGGGACGCGGTAATGGAAAGCGGCGCGCACATACTCTCCACGGACTACCCAAAAGGGGCAGCGGCGGCGAGCGGGTTCGTCGTTGAGTTTCCTGGTGGAGCCATGGTGCGATGCAACCCAGTGGTAAAAGCGAGGGGCTGCGTGAGCCAGAACCTGGAGAAGTAAGCGCAAAAGGATGGGCGGAGATCATGTCCGCTCTTATGCTTCTATAGTACAAAGAAGGATAGTTTTTTAACTTACGGTTGGCAACAAGCGATCTCCGCCTATCTTTCCCTAGCTGTAATATTCCGGCATTTGGTGGATGGGGTCCGGCCTAAATCGTTGCCACTCGGCGAGGAAGATTTTGCATGGGAACTCGTAGGGAAGCGCTTCGAGGAAATCGAAAGCGGCACCATGTCGGCGCGGTCGAGCAGCTGCACGAAGGCGTGTTTTGGACGTGCGGTCCATAGCCACGAACAGGTGGAGCCTGCCCTCCCTCGGTGCGCACCTCTGCGATGTCCAAACGGAAAAAGCCGATCGGGTAGCTGTTGAACTTGTTTCGCGCGGCTCGGTCGCCCTCCAATTCGGGCAGGCGGCTGATGCCGTGACGCAGGAGGCAGCCGAGGAACGCGTTAGCTGTTGGAGCGTGGCCTGAAGGGGTATAGGCAGTCAGCAGCGATGCCTATGGAATGCTACGACGATGGCCTCCTGCTCACGCCCACGCCACTTGCGCACCGTCTTCTGATTGATCCCGTACCGGGAAGGCCAGGGCTCTCAGGCTTCTTTAACCCTTTGGATTGCCCGACGG
>CAXTUV010000576.1:0-2036 GCA_964247445.1 uncultured Acidobacteriaceae bacterium
GCAAGCTCATCCTCATGACCGACGCGGACGTCGACGGCTCCCACATCCGCACGCTCCTGCTCACCTTCTTCTTCCGCCACATGACCGAGCTCATCAAGCGCGGGCACGTCTACATCGCGCAGCCGCCGCTTTACCGCATCAAGAAGGGCAAGTTCGAGCAGTACATCAAGGACGACCGCGAGTTTGTGAACGTGATGGTCAAGCGCGCCTCCGAGGGCATGGTGGTGAAGTACGGTGTGGGTGTGAACGGCGAGATCAAGGGGCAGATGGAAGGTCCGGCGCTGACCAGGTTCATGGGCCTTCTAAATGAGTATCTGGGCTACTTTGAAAAGGTGAACCGCCGGATGCGGAACGATGAGGTGGCCGCGCTGCTGGCCGGGGCGCAGCTGCTCAAGCGCGCTGACTTTGAGCAGCCTGAGAAGCTCCAGGCTATTCACGCGGGGCTTGAAAAGCTCGCGCCGAACTACCAGTTCAAATCGGTCCACGCACCCGCTTTTGATGAAGAGCACCGGACCTGGTCGGTCACCTACACGGATGCCCAGGGCGCGCCTCGGACGATCGACCTCGCGCTGGCCTCAAGCCCGGAATACCGGCAGATGATGGCGAAGCACACGCAGCTCGGCGAGCAGCTTCAAGCGCCCTTTACAGTAGAGTACGCGGCGAAGGCCGCAGCCGCGGCGGAGCCCGACCCCGAGGACACCGACACGGAAACCACGGGCGAGGTGGAAGCAGGCAAACCCGCGCCCAAGCGCGCCGGCCGCGCCTCGCACGAGCCGGTGGCCAAGCGCACCCCCGGCGAGCTGTTCGAGTACGTCATCGAGCAGGGCCGCAAGGAGTACCAGGTCCAGCGCTATAAGGGACTGGGCGAGATGACCGCCCCCCAGCTATGGGAGACCACCATGGACCCCGCGCGCCGGACGCTGCTCTCGGTCAAGCTCGAGGACATCGCGGAAACCGAGACGATCTTCACCACGCTGATGGGCGAGGATGTAGAGGCCCGGCGCAAATTTATCGAAGATAATGCTCTGGACGTAAAGAACCTCGACATCTGAGCAGGGGCATCCTCGCGGTTGGGGATGCGTGAACGGTTTGGAGAGGCGAGCGGGAGCGTAAATGGCGGCGAGACCCGTCCGAGCAAGCAAGATCAATAACATTCAAGCTTTGCGCGCCTTTGCGGCCGTGCTGGTTGTTACCTTCCACACCGGGTACATCTGGCCGACCGGGTTCGGCGTCGGCTCTTTCGGGGTCGACGTATTCTTTGTGATTAGCGGGTACATCATGGCCCGCATCTGCGACACCAATCCTTCCTACTTCCTGCGCAGGCGCCTAATTCGTATTGTGCCGCCCTACTGGGTGCTGACACTTCTAATATTTGCTCTTGCTTGGAAGCTGCCCCGCCTCACCGGTGCCACGCGTACAACACCGAAAGAACTCCTTGATAGCTTGTTCTTCATCCCATTTATCAAGGAGACCGGAATCTTTCGTCCGGTTTTGTTTGTGGGCTGGAGCTTGAACTACGAAATGTTTTTCTATCTTGCGATCGCCGCGGCCCTGCTGCTTTCGCGTAAATACGCGATTTGGATCGCCTCCGTGATCGTCGTTGCGACCCAAGGCGGATTGCACCTGCTCAGCCCGTATCTGCGGCTGCTTCGCTTTTACGCCGATCCCATGATGCTCGAGTTTCCGCTCGGCGTGCTCGCCTACTACGCGGCGAAAGCCGCCCCGCCTGCGGTCGCGGTGCGCCTGCGCGGTATATCGGCCTGCCTGGCGGCGGCCTCGGCGTTTTCACTCATTCTCTGCCAGGCCTACCACTCCTATCTGCCGCCCTCCACGACTGGATGCGCGTCGCGCTGACCGGCTTCCTGCTGGTGCTGTCCTCGGCCCTGCTGTCAAAGGGCGAGTGGGATACACGCCTCGGCACGGTGGTGCTTGTCGGCGACGCGAGCTATCTGCTGTACCTTGTACACCCCTACTGCCTTTACTTCATCGGACGCGTGCTCGCGCCGCATCTCCGGATTCTCGACATCACCCATCTG
>CAXTUV010000577.1:0-2026 GCA_964247445.1 uncultured Acidobacteriaceae bacterium
GTTGACGCTCGCCCTGGGCATCGGGGCAACGACAGCCATTTTCTCGATTGTGGACGGTGTACTGCTGCGACCTTTGTCGTTTGCGCATCCTGAGCGCCTGGTGCTGCTTGGCGACCACCTTGCCGGAACAGACTGGGGCGATGACGGAGGAGGGGCTCCGGTGACTGCACCGGAGATCCGCGCCTACGCCGAGCAGACGCATGCGTTTGCGGGCATGGGCGGCTACGGCTTCACTTCCTACGAGCTTGCCGGGCGCGGCGAGCCGGTGCAGGTACATAGCGTACGCTTAGGCGCGGGTGTTTTCCCCACCCTGGGCGTCACTCCCATGCTCGGCCGCGCCTTCACCCAACGAGAGGATGAGCAGCGGGAGCCGGTGGCGATGTTGAGCTACCAGACTTGGCGTGACCGCTTCGGGGGCGACCCGCGCGTCCTCGGCGCGAAGCTTCTGCTCGACCGCAAGCCGTACATCGTCATCGGCGTGATGCCGCGCCAGTTCGAGTTCCCGCTCGTACCGGGCCGCCTGAACCGCACCGAGCTGTGGGTGCCTCTTAGCCTGACCGCAACGGAGCTTACCCAGAATGCCTCATGGCAGTTCAAGATGATCGCCCGTCTGAGACCCGGCATAGCTGCCGAGCAGGCGCAAGCCGACACAGAGCGGGTCGCGCAGCAGATCATGCACGGCTTCCCGGCCTCGATCGCCAGCCTCCGCTTCAACGCCCTAGTGCACTCGTTGCAGCAGGCGACCGTGGTACGCACGCGCTCGCTCTTATGGACGCTGTTCCTGGCCGTTTCCGTGGTGCTGCTGATCTGCTGCGCCAACCTGGCCGGGCTCCTGCTGGTGCGCGCCATCCGGCGGCAGCGTGAGGTCGCGCTGAGGCTTGCCTTAGGCGCGCCCTCGGGTGCGCTGGTGCGCCAGGCCCTCCTCGAAGGCCTGCTGCTGAGCGCAGCGGGCGGCGGGCTGGGCATCCTGCTGGCCGCGTTTGCGCTGCAGCTCGGCAAGGGGCTGCTGCCCGAAAGCCTGCCGCGCTTGGACGCGATCGGGCTGGACTGGGGCGTAGCGGGCTTCGCGCTCTTTCTTGCCGTCGCGACCGGCTTCGTGTGCGGGCTCGCTCCGGCCTTCGCCATGCTCCGCACGGACGTGAACGGCGTGCTCAAGGAGGGCGGCCGCAGCAACTTGGCCGGCAAGAGCCACGCGCGGCTGCGCTCGGCCCTGGTCGTCGGCGAGGTCGCCATAGCCATGGCGCTGCTTGCCGCCTCGGGCTTGCTGCTACGCAGCTTTGAAAAGATGAGCCAGTCAGACCTGGGCTTCCGCCCCGATCACGTAGTTACGGCGGGCTACGCGCTGCCGCACCAGCAGTACGCAACGCAGTCAGCAGCCGACACTTTCAGCAACGAGCTTCTCCGGCGGTTGCGGCAGCTGCCCGGCTCACAAGCTGCCGGTCTGACCAGCAATCTTCCAGTCTCGGGCGGAGCGGGAGACACGGCTGTTGTCATCGAAGGCCATGCATCCAGAGGCGCGGCTCCCCTCACCGCGAACATTGTCGTCATAACCGCGGACCTACTCCGCGCGCTCGGCGTACCGCTCCTGCGCGGGCGCTTCCTGACCGAGGAAGACCGAGCCGAAACGCAGCTGGTCGCTATTGTGAACCGCAAGTTTGCCGAGCACTGGTGGCCTAACCAAAACCCGATCGGCAAGCGTATGCGCATCGGAACCGAGGAGTCGAAAACACCATGGATGACGGTTGTCGGCGAAGTCGGCGACGTCAAGCTCGGCTCCCCGGATGCGGAAGCGACTGAACAGGCCTATCAGCCGATTACCCAAGTGAAAGCTTCCTACGGCAGCCTGGTTCCCGAAGAGGATATTGAAGGTGATAACGGCTACGTTGTCCTGCGCTCCGCCCTCCCGCCCGAGCAGATCGAAAACGCCCTGCGCGCCGCCGTCCACGCGCTCGACCCGCAGCTGGCCTTGACCGGGGTCCAAACCATGGACCAAACGGTTACGGACAGCGAAGCCCCGCGCCGGTTC
>CAXTUV010000578.1:0-2026 GCA_964247445.1 uncultured Acidobacteriaceae bacterium
CTACAGACTAGAGCATCGTCCTGCGGAACCGCTTGCGAGCGGGAGTAGACTGCCACTTAAGTAGGTGTATAAGATCGTGAATCGGACATACCCCGCGCTGTTCAGCTGCCTGCTTCTTCTCGCCGCCGTGCCTGCCCATACTTGGCAGTTTGACCCCAGTGCGCCCGCGCAGCAAACCCCGCCGGCACAGCAGCAGACCGCCCCGCAGCAGCAGACGCAGCCCGCGCCGGACGACCAGAGTGCGCAGCCCGAGGGCGGCGGTCCCGGCGGGGATAACGGTGCCATTGCGCTGCCCAAGAAAAAGGAACAGCCCGCGCCCGAGCCGCCCCCGCCTGCCGTGCCTGCCGGGAAAAACCCGCCGCTGCTACAGAACTTCTCGCTGCGGGTGGATGTGCCGGTGGTGAACGTGGATGTCGGGGTGATCTTGGAAAAGACACACCAGTTTGTCCCCAATCTCCAGCAGGCGAACTTTCGTGTGCTTGAAGACGGCAAGCCGCAAAACATCGCTTCTTTTTCGCGCATCCAGGCACCGATCACCGCGGTCCTGCTGGCTGAGTTCGCCGCCAACAACTATGCATTTATCTATGACATGCTTAATGCCACCTACGCGTTGGCGCAGTCGCTGCGGCCGGATGATTATGTTGCTGTCATGACATATGACCTTCACACGAACATACTGACCGACTTTACCCAGGATAAACGGCTGGTCGCGCAGGCGCTCAACTCTCTCATTATCCCGACATGGCAGGAGACCGACTTATTCGACGCGCTTTATGAAACGCTGGACCGGCTTACCCGGGTGGAAGGCCGCAAGTACATCATCCTGGTCTCCTCGGGCCGGGATACCTTCTCGAAGATCACGCTTGATAAGATCCTGCAAAAGGTGAAAGCCACGCCCAACGTCACCATCTTTTCAATCGGCACGGGGCAGTTCGCTCGGGTGCTGGCGGAAAGCCGGGGCGCGCTGCAAGGTCCGCGCGAGATTGACTTCCTCCAAGCCGACAATCAACTGTCCACCTTCGCGCGCATGACCGGCGGGCAGGCATTCTTCCCCCGATTCCAAGGCGAGATGCCGGACATCTTTCGGCAGATTAACCAGTCCATCCGCAACCAGTATGTCTTGAGCTATCGCCCGACCAATTCGAAGCAGGACGGAACGTATCGTCACATTCAGGTGCAGTTAGTGGACGAGGAAGGAAACCCGCTCCGGATGCAGGATGAAAAGCACAAGCCGCTGAAGTACGACGTCATCGCGCGCGATGGGTACCGGGCGAAGCTGCCGGTGGAGTGAGAGTTAGTCCAGGTATTCTTCAATCTCGCTTAACTTGAAATAGATGCGGTCGCCCGATTTTCCATAGTGAGTCTGCTTGGACAGTTTCCCGTCCGCATAACGTGAAAACTCTTTGGTATCCGGCTCGACAAGCCAGATTTCCTGGACGCCCATGGCAGCGAAATCAGCAAACTTTTCCAGCATATTCGGCATGGAGTCTTCTGCTGAAAGCACCTCAAAGACAGCACGCGGAGGATAGGTCGGCACCTGCTCCACCGGCTGGTCGTGGTCAAAGATGGAAATGTCCGGCACACGTACCCTGCTCGCTGCAACACGGATGCGCAGCGAAGGCAAAACATCCAGGTTCCATACATCATCATCGCGTAGGCTGAACCAGGCGAGCAGCGCGCCATGCCAAGAGGCGTGAGTCCAGTCAGCAGGAGGCCGCTTCACAATGCGGCCGTCCACATACTCGGCATCAGGTTTGTACTTACCGGGATAGCGTAGGTATAAGTCGATCAAAACAGTGTGCTTTATCGCCGCACCCCCGCCAGCGCCGGGTAGACCCGCTGAAACGCTGCGTACCCCCGCGCATACTGCTCCACATCCGCAGGCTCAACCCGCTCCGCCACCCGCAGCGCCTCAGCACACGCTTGCTCCACCGAGGCCCAGCGGCCAGCGCCGACCCCGGCGAGCAGCGCCGACCCGTACGCGCCGCCTTCTTCGGCCTCCAACACCTCGCACGCCCGCCCATAC
>CAXTUV010000579.1:0-2025 GCA_964247445.1 uncultured Acidobacteriaceae bacterium
GCACGCGCATCAGCACGTTGTGCAGGAAGGTGGAGCGGGTGGCCGCCGTCCGGGGCTGGGAGCCTGCGGCGGTTTGGAGCAGAGCAAGCTGCGCCTTTGCTTCAGGAGGCCAGCCGGCTTGGTGCTCGGCGATCACCGCGACGGTGGTTTCGAGGGTCGGCGCGTCGCCCAGCTTGGCCGCGACCCGGGCCAGGTCGACCAGGGCGGCCAGGTTCCCGGGCTCGACTTCGAGGATGCGGTGCAGCAGCTGTTCATACCGCGCGTCGCTGCCCGGGCCGCCTTGCCGCTCGATCTCGGAGGCGAGCTGGTACAACGCGCGCAGGTTGTGGGGGTCCAGTGCGACGGCTTGCTCCAAAGCGCTGATCGCGGCGGCGGAGTTGCCCTGGGCCGAGGCGAGGAGGCCTTGGAGGTAGAACAGCCGGGCGTCGCGGGGGGCGAGTGCCCGAGCGTGCCCGAGGCGTTCGGCTGCGGCGTCGAACGACCGCTGGCGCAGCGCCAGAATACCCCAGTCGGCCCAGCCCGCGGGTTCGCCGGGGGCGAGCTTGGTGCTCTGGCCCAGCGAGGACTCGGCGCGGGTATCGTCCCCGACCTCCAGCGCGGCCAGGCCGGTGTAGAAAGCGGTCGTGAACCGCAGGTACTCCGGCGAGCCCGCGGCGGGCAGGTCGGGGCGTTGGCAGGCGGTGACAAGCAAAAGCAGCGCGGCGCACAGGCCGCGGCTGCGGGTAAGGCGCTGCATGCAGATGCATTGTGGCAGGTTCGCCGGAGAGCGCTCGCGACATACTCGATCTCCGCCGGGCGCAGGTTGCTGAAGAACGGCAGCGCAAGCGTGCGGAGGCTTTCGCGCTCGGTAACCGGCAGAGGCGGCGCGGGCTGACCCGCGTAGGCAGGCTGCCGGTGGATCGGCGCGAAGTACCGTCCGGTCTGGATATCCGCTGTTGCAAGGGCTAGGGCCACCCGGTCGCGGGCCGAAGCAGGCACACGCACGACGTAGACGAACCAGCTGACGCGGTCGCCGGGCGGCGCAGGCGCGGGCAGCTCCAGGCCGGGGATGTCGGCCAAGGTTTTTCCGTACAGCTGGGCCACCCGCTCGCGCTTGGCGAGGATTTCGTCGAGCCGGTCCATCTGCACGGAGCCGAGCGCGCAATTGATCTCCGAGAGCCGGTAGTTCCAGCCGAGCACGGAGTGCTGGAGCCAGTCGTCGGACGGATACCGGCCCTGGTTGCGGAGGGCGCGCAGCTCGCGGGCGAGGCCCGTGTCATCGGTCACGATCATGCCCCCTTCGCCGGTGGTGATCTGCTTGTTGGGGTAGAAGGCGAACACCCCGGCATCGCCCCAAGCGCCTGCCTGCATGCCCCCGGACGACGCCCCGATGGCCTCGCAAGCGTCCTCAATCACCCGTAAACCATGGCGGCGGGCCAAGCGGACCAGGTCAATCGAGGCAGGCCGACCGAAGGTGTGAACCAGCATAATGGCGCGGGTGCGCGGGGTGATGGCGCGCTCGGCACCCTCGGGGTCCATATTGAGGGTGAGCGGGTCGATATCAACAAACACCGGCGTCGCTCCCTCGTAGCGAATCGCATTCGCGGCAGCGATAAAGGTGAATGAGGGAACCAGCACCTCATTGCCCGGCCCGAGCCCGAGCGCGCGGACGCACAGGTGCAGCCCGGCCGTTCCGGAGCTGACCGCGACCCCATGCGCGACCCCTGCGCGGGCTGCGGCTTTTGCCTCGAACTCCTCCATGCGCGGCCCTAGGCTCAGGCGATTGCCGCGCAGCACCTCGACCACTGCGTCGATTTCGCGTTGGGTAATGTCGGGGGCGGACAAAGGAGTGTGCATCGCTCAACCCTGCTTTCGCAGCAGCGTGTCACGGTCTGGGAGAGTGGTGAGCACGTCCGTGATGCGCTCGGCGGCCCGGCCTTCGCCGTAGGGGTTTTCCATGCCGGCGAGCGAGGCGCGGAACTCCGGGCTGAGAGCTTGCTTGATCGCGGCCTGGATGGCTTGGGCTTCGGGCGGGGTATCCAGGAC
>CAXTUV010000580.1:0-2008 GCA_964247445.1 uncultured Acidobacteriaceae bacterium
CGGTGCCCCTCGCGGCCGTGAGCGGCCACGGCATGAACGCGGCGGAACTCGACGCCAACCCGCGGCTGACGCGCCGGCTCATCCAGGACCTTAACCGCGATCCCGTCCTGCCGCTGGAGGATCGAAGCGCCGACGCCGCGCTGTGCTGCGTCGGCGTGCAATACCTCCAACGTCCGGTCGAGGTGTTCGCCGAGGTGGCCCGCGTGCTGCGGCCGGGCGCGCCGGTGGCGGTGCCGGGTTACCCGATCGAGACCGCATCGAGCGGCATCAAGGCTCCGCAGTATTTCGCGCCCGGCGTGGCCGGGGACCACGGCGAGCCCATCGCTCAGTTCCTCGCCGTAGGCAGCTACCTGGTTCCGAACAACCTGTCCGCCAACGCGCACGGCAACGGCTACTCGGACCCGAATATCTTTATTCCTGAGACCCTTGAAAGTGTGCAGGTGGACGGCGGGGCTTACAACGTCCGCGAAGGCAACCATTCGGTCAACTTGGCCGCAACGTATGGGCTGCGCTCACGCCTTGACCGCTTCGCGACCCTCACAGGCGACAGCAAGGACATCGATCTGGTCGCCGGCTTGAGTCCCAGTTCCGCTTCCTGGATCTCGTTCGAGGGATCCTACGGTAATGGATTTCTTGCCCGGCTGGAGCATCGGCAGCAGTACAAGTTCAACGGCGAGCGCATCTTCACGCCGGGCAGCCACCGCATCACCACGCTCGGCATCGGCTATTGGGGGTTCTCCTATGTGGCGGGGCTGATTCCGATTTACGCGCGTGATGCCGGAGATCCCGGCTTTCCGAATGTCGGGGACACGATCGACCCCCGGCAAAAGGACCAAACGCACACAGCGCTTGCAGCGGCGAACGATGTGTGGCGGCTCACCGGAAGCCAAGAGCTGGACTTTTCGGGCTTTTTCCGGACCTACAATCTTTCGCTGTTTTCCGACTTCGGCCAGGGCCTGATCCGGCAAAGCGAGTTCCGCACGGTCGCTGGAGCGAACAGCTACTACACCAACCGGTTTTCCGAGGCAGCATCCTTGCTCGCGGGCGTCGATTTGGAGCGGGAAGCGCCGCGCCGCGACAACCTCGACCACTACAACTTCTTCACCCCGGGCGACAGGAGCTACGGCCCCCTCACGAAGGTCGATTCCGGCAATGTCACGATCACCCCGCTCGCCCCGTATGCCGCTTTGGCGGGAGCCCCATCGAAGCTGTTTCGCTACTATCTTGGCTGGCGGCGGGACCTCTCCCAAGGCCACGCTGGCCTTTGTCCCCCGGCCGGGCTGGTTCGCGCCGGAGCTCGCACTCAGCTACGGCCAATCATTCTTTACCGAAGATCCCAGAATCGGTACGGGCACCGCCGTCAGCACGCCCGTCGCCAAATCCCGCTCCTACCAGTTGGTCGCGAGCAGAACCATCCACCAGACCGACCTCAAGCTCACTCTCGGCCATACGACCAGTAGCGAGGAGCTGGCCAAGATCGATCCCGACACTGGCTTGCAGGAGAATGAGGGGCCGAGCCGGCTGCTCTTCTTCAGCGTGGTCGCGCGGCAAAGCTTCCGCTACGGCTCGCTTCTGGCCACTTTCTCGAAGGCCGACGCGCGCGACCTCGATTCAGGACAGCCCACGCCGGAAGCACCGCGCACCATCGGCGACCTGCTCGGCAGCATCAACCGGCTCCCCTTCGAGCTGCAAGCGCGGGGCGAATTCGAGTATGTCGGCCGGAAGCCTTTAGGTACAGGTTGCCTGCCGGACGTGAACGCTCAGTGCGTGGGCATGCCGGTGCGCGAGTTCCGCGCGGCGGTAATCCGGCCCCTGTTCGACAGCCGCTTGGACATCGGCGTCAACCTGCTGCTCGCGAGCGGCTATAGCGGCCAAACCACTGAGAACTTCTTTCCCTCGCAGATTGAGGATGTGGTCGGAGTGCGCATCCCTTCCTACGCCAGCCTCAACTTAACTTACAGGTTCGGCTCGCATGCCGGGCAGTGATCGAATCGCAACGCCTACAGAT
>CAXTUV010000581.1:0-2005 GCA_964247445.1 uncultured Acidobacteriaceae bacterium
CGCCAGGACGGCGTCCGGCTCCGGCTGGCGGGCCGGTTCGGCCTGCCGGGCCCGAGCTTTATGATCCCGCGCGCGCTGGAGGCGAGCCACATCCTGCTGATGGGCGACACGGGCTCGGGCAAGTCGAACGCCATCCGGCAGATCCTGCGCGAGGTCGAGCGGCGGGGCGAGACGGCGGTGGTCTACGACCCGGCGGGCGAGTTCACGCGCGAGTTCTTCCATCCCGAGCGGGGCGACTTCCTCTTGAACCCGCTCGACGCGCGCTGCCCGTCCTGGCACATGGAAGCGGAGCTGGACGGCCGTGGCGTCGAGGACGCGATCGCGGCTGCCATGCTGCCCGAGCGCCCATATGAGAACGGCTTCTTCACGGACGCCCCGCGCCGGGTGCTGGCCGCGCTGCTGCGCCGGGGCGGCTCGGTCGCGAACCTGCTTGCGTGGATGGCCGACCCGGCGGAGATCGAGCGGCGGCTCGCGGGAACGCCGCAGGCAGTGTATCTGGACCGCAAGGCAGGCCCGCAGCGGGCAGGCGTCTTGGCGAGCCTGAGCCTGACCGCGGACAGCCTGGCGCTGCTGCCCGGGGACAGTGAAGCAAGGGAGCGGTTCAGCACGGACATGTGGCGCTTCGGGCGCACGCGTTGGGTGTTTCTCACCTCCCGGCCCGCGCTGCGGGAGCGCATTCTGCCGCTCCACGCCGCGTGGCTTGATCTCTTGATCTTGCGCATGATGGAGCCGTGCATCAACCCGGCCAAGCCGGTCTGGTTCGTGCTCGATGAGCTCGCGAGCCTGAACCGGCTGCCGCAGCTCCACACGGCGGTGACCGAAAACCGCAAGTACGGCAACCCGGTGGTGCTCGGCTTCCAGGGCCGGAGCCAGATCGAGAAGCGTTACGGGCAGGACGCCGAGGCCATGCTGTCGCAGCCCGCGACCAAGATCTTCTTCCGGACGTCCGAACCCCGAGCCGCGCGCTGGATTTCAGAAACCCTGGGCGAGGCGGAGGTGGAGCGGCTGCGGGAAGGGCGAAGTGTGGGCGCATCCGGCCCGGCCGGGCTCGCCGGGCTGCTCACGGGCGGAGCACCCAGCCAGCGGTCCTCCGGCCGGAGCTGGAACCTGGAGACCGCGACCAAGCCGCTGGTCATGGCCGCCGAGGTGGCCGGGCTCGGGGCGCTCCACGCCTACCTGAAGCAAGGAAACCGGGTCACGCCCCTGCGCTTCCGCTACACGCGCCCGCGCTATAGGCAGCCGGAGTTCATCGAGCGCAAGGCCGCCATGCCGGAGCCAAAGGCGCGGCAAGCCGCCGCGGCCAAACCGGAAGCGCTGCCGCAGGCCGCGGTACCTGCTAGCCAATCGGTACTGCCCCTTGCGGAGCCGGTAGCTGAACCGGCGATCCGAGCGTCGCGCAAGACCGCGATGCCTGTGCCGGCCGCAGTCCCGGAGCCGGTGCTGCCCCTCCTTACCGAGCCTGCCGTGATGGAATCTGCCCAGCCGGAGCCGCGCCGCTCGGCTTTCCGCAAGGGAGCCGCCCGCGAGTGGACGCCGGTGGATTGAGGTTACGGCTACGAGCCGGTTCAAGGCTTCGGGCCGTTCCTTCGCGAGGCGATGAGTTTGCAAATACTGTTGAGTGCTTGTGTCGCGCAGAGCGCAGCTATGGCGACGAGAGCTAGATGTGGATGCCCGGCGAAGAGCGGGGCTGCTGCCGTGATTGCATTCGATATGACTTTCATACCTAGGTCTCTTCCTCAAGTCTTCGAAACCGGAGGAAGTGGTTCAAGAATCAGGTTTCCTGCCGAGCGACGGGAAAGTTGGTTCGTTCTGAACTGCCTAAAGGGCGCTTTCGCGAGGCGTTGTCCACCGTGCAAAACCGCCTAATATAAAGACGCCATGCTGTCCATCTCCCAACCGTTGTCCGGAGGCCAGGCGCGAACCTACCATGCGCGCGAGTTCGCGGCTAAGGAGGCCAACTACTGGAGCCGGGACCGCCAGGGGCATACCGAGTGGCAGGGCGGCT